>JBKPAM010000023.1:0-46027 GCA_046726435.1 Actinomycetota bacterium | reverse complement strand
AACGCGCGGGAAGGATTCGCCTTGTCGAAGAGGCCGACGGCGGCCGCTGCTCGGGCTTCAGGGTCGTTCGGAGCGCGGCGTGCCGCGGCCGCGAACTGGCGCTCGGCCGAGACGGGGCGGCCGAGCTGCTGCAGGGCGATGGCGTAGAGGATCTTCGCGTGTGCCCCGCCCCCGGCCGCGGCGCGCCGCAGGGCGGCGAACTGCTGCGGCGCCGGCAGAGCTCGAATCGCCGGCGGCGACCGGAACGAGGGCACGAAGCGCGGAAGGCCGACCGCGAACTGGGGGTGCAGGAGATCGCCTGCGCGCACCGCGTACGGCGTGTCGGGCTGGTCGTTCGCGGCGGCACGCCAGGCTGTGAGCGCGTCCGCGTTGCGCCGGGCCCAGTAGAGCGCGAGCCCCCGGTGGAGCGCGACGAGCGAGCTCCGGGGGTGCTCGGCCTGGAGCGCCTCCAGGCGCGTAACCGTGTCGCGCGGCCAGTCGGCCATTGCCGCGCCGACCTGCGCTTCGAGCGAGTGGGAGCGGTCGAAGATCGCCCGAGCCTTCGCGTACTGCTTCCCCGCGTAGAGCCGCTGGGCCTGCCCAAGTGCCAGCGCCTCGGGATCGGTGCGGACGCCGAAGTCAAGCGCGAGCGACGGGTGCCCGGCCCTCGGCTTGGGCGGCGCCGGCACATGGCCCCGCGTGGCGAGAACGCCGACGACCACCACGCCCGAGGCGAGGACGGCCGCAAGCGCGACGAGCGCGAAGACCCGACCCCGTGAGCTCATGCGGCGACGATAGCCGCCGCGCTCGCGGCCGCTCAGCGCGACCGCTATACAATCGAAAGCGTGCCGAGCTACCGAGAGCTCCTACAGGCTGCGAAGGCCTCCATCGAGGAGGTCGATGCTCGGGGTGCGCGGGAGCTCCTGGACGCCGAGGACGCGCCGGTCCTCGTGGACGTCCGCGAGCGCGAGGAGTGGGAACAGGGGCGCATTCCCGGAGCCGTTCACGTTCCCCGCGGACATCTCGAGTCGCGCATCGAAGGCGTCGCTCCCGACCGCTCGCAGCCGGTGCTCCTGTATTGCGCGGCGGGCAACCGTTCGGCCTTTGCCGCGAAGACGCTGGCCGAGCTCGGCTACGAGCGCTCGCTCTCCCTCGCCGGTGGGTACACGGACTGGCAGCGCAACGGCTTCCCGACCGACCTGCCCCGCTCGCTCGGCCCCGAGCGGACGACGCGCTACAGCCGCCACCTGCTGATTCCCGAAGTCGGCGAGGAAGGCCAGCTGCGATTGCTCGACTCGCGGATCCTGCTGATCGGTGCGGGCGGGCTCGGGTCGCCTGCGGCCTTGTACCTCGCCGCCGCCGGGGTCGGCACGCTCGGGATCATCGACGCCGACGTCGTCGACGAGACGAACCTCCAGCGGCAGATCGCGCACTCGACGAACTCACTCGGCGAGCCGAAGACCGATTCTGCACGCCGCACGATCGAGGCCCTGAACCCCGACGTCGAGGTGGTCCCGTTCCGCGAGCGGCTGACCTCCGAGAACGTCGAGCGCATCCTCGAGCCGGGCTGGGACGTGATCGTCGACGGGGCCGACAACTTCCCAACGCGTTACCTCGTCAACGACGCATCCGTATGGCACGGCGTCCCGGTCGTCCACGGCTCGATCTTCCGCTTCGAGGGCCAGGTGACCGTGTTCAAGCCGGGCGAAGGCCCCTGCTACCGCTGCCTCTTCCCGCAGCCGCCTCCGCCCGAGCTGGCGCCGAGCTGCGCCGAGGGCGGCGTGCTGGGCGTGCTCCCGGGCGTGATCGGGTCGATCCAGGCTGCGGAGGCCCTGAAGCTCGCGCTCGGGATCGGCGACTCGCTCGTCGGGCGGCTGCTGCTCTACGACGCGCTCTCCGGCGAGTTCCAGGAGATGAAGCTGCGCCGCGACCCGAGCTGCCCGGTCTGCGGCGAAGAGCCCACGATCACGGAGTACATCGACTACGTCGAGTTCTGCGCGGGGGTCGGGCATTGAGCCGCGTGCGCATCCCACCGACGCTGCGCGGCGAGACCGACGGTGCGCGAGAAATCGAGGCGAGCGGCGGAACCGTTCGCGAACTACTCGACGACCTCACTGCGCGCTTCCCGGCCCTGCGCGGCCAGCTGCTCGAGGACGAGAGCCTCGCGCCGTTCGTGAATGTCTACGTCGAGGGCGAGGATGTGCGAACGAAGGACGGCCTCGAGACCGCCGTCGATGACCGTTCGACGGTGATCCTGCTCCCGGCGATGGCCGGTGGCTAGGACGGTCGCGCCTTCGCTCCTCGATCTGGTTGGAAACACACCGCTCGTCGAGCTCGCTCGCCTGATCCCCGATCCCGGGGTCCGGCTCTATGCAAAGCTCGAGGGCCAGAACCCGACCGGCTCGATCAAGGACCGCGTCGCGCTGGCCATGGTCGAGGCGGCCGAGCGGGCCGGCGAGCTCGAGGCGGGCCGCGAGCTGCTCGAGCCGACGAGTGGCAACACGGGCATCTCGCTCGCGCTCGTCGCGCGGGTGAAGGGCTACCGCCTCACCTGCGTGATGCCCGAGAACGTCACCGAGGAGCGGCACCGTCTCCTCCGCCTCTACGGCGCCGAGATTGTGGAATCGCCCGGCGCGGAAGGCTCGAACGGCGCGGTCCGCGTCGCGCTCGAGCTCGCCGAGCGCGAGCCCCGCTACCACATGCTCTTCCAGTACGGCAACGAGGCGAACCCGGCCGCGCACTACGACGGCACCGGCGCTGAGATCGCCGACGAGCTCGACCGCGTCGACGTGCTGGTCGCCGGCCTCGGCACGGGCGGCACGCTGATGGGAGCCGGCGCGCGCCTGCGCGAGTCGTTCCCCGAGATCACGGTCGCGGCCGCCGAGCCGCTTCCAGGCGACGCCGTCATGGGCCTGCGCTCCCTCGAGGACGGTTACGTCCCGCCGATTCTCGATGTCTCGAAGCTCGACCGGAAGCTGCTGGTCTCGAATGCCGAGTCCGTTGCGGGCGTCCGGGCACTGCTCGAACGGGAGGGCATCTTCGCCGGGGTCTCCTCCGGCGCCGTACTCCACGTCGCCCGCAAGCTGGCCGCCGAGCTCGATGAAGGCGTCGTTGTGATGATCCTGGCCGACGGCGGCTGGAAGTACCTCTCTGCCCCGTTCTGGGACGCCGCGCCAGAGTCGTCAGAAGCCGAGATGGACGAGTCGGTCTGGTGGTGATCCCGGCCGAGGTGCGCGCCGCGCTCGAGGAGCATGCCCGCGCGGAGGACCCGCACGAAGCCTGCGGCCTGGTCGCGCTCAGGGACGGCGTGGCCGAGCGCTACATCCCGGCCCGGAACGGCGCTGCGAGCCCGTACCGCTTCGAGCTCGAGACCGAGCCCGAGAACTGGTTCCTCGAGGACGACGGCTACGAGCTCGCCGTCTTCCATTCGCACGTCTCCTCGCCGCCGCGCCCCTCGCGCACGGACGTCGAGAACATCGGCCTCTGGGAGGGCCGTCCCTACCTGATCCTCTCGCTCGGCACGGGCGAGCTCGCCGCCTGGCGAATAGCAGCCGGCGAGGTCTCACCTATGCAACTGGCCGACTAGGTCGCCCTGAACGTGCCCTTCATGCCCAGTTGGGCGTGACCCGGCACGGTGCAGATGTACGTGTACTTCTTGCCCTTCTTCAGGGTGACCGTCAGCATCGCCGTCTTGCCCTTGCCGAGGAGCTTCGTCTTCTTGCCCGCGATCTTGAAGTCGTGCTTCGACGGCCCCTTGTTGGTCAGCTTGAACGTGACCTTGCCGTGACGGGCGCTCCTCTTGGACAGGACGAACTTGAAGTCCTTGGCCGTGACCTTGATCGTCGTGACCGTCTGAGCGGTCGGATGGGCGCCCGCAAACGGAACGACGGCGAACAGCGTGGCTGCGGCCGCCGCAAGCGCTGCGAGCAGGAACCAGATGCGTTTCATGAGACTCCTTACAGGTGGATTGACCCCGCCGTACGCCAGCTTACCTCGGCTAGGACGCTTCTTCGAGCCGCGGGTGAGCGGGCTCGTGCGGCACGAACTCCACCTCCAGGCGCTCGATCCGCGAGCCCTCCGTCTCGAGAACCTTGAAGCGGCAGCCATTGGCCGCGACCTCGTCGTCGACCTCGGGAGCGCGTCCGAGCAGGCCGAAGACGAAGCCGCCGACCGTGTGGTAGTCCTCGCTGGGCAGCGACTGGCCGAATTGCTCGTTGAAGTCATCCACCGGGAACGTCCCGTCAATACGCATGCGGCCGTCCTCGAGCCGCTCGACCGACTCGTCTGGGAGGTCGAACTCGTCCTCGATCTCGCCGACGATCTCTTCGAGTAGGTCCTCCAGCGTGACGATGCCCTCGAGCTCGCCGTACTCGTCCACGACGACGGCGAGGTGCTGGTTCGTGCGCCGGAACTCGGTCAGCAGCGCGGCCAGGTCCTTCGTCTCCGGCACGATGTGCGCCGGCCGCAGCAGCTGCTCGAGCCGCACGCCGGCGATGCCGCGGTCGACCAGGGCCGAGAAGAGGTCGCGGACGTGGAGCACGCCGACGACCTCGTCGAGCGAGCCGCGGTAGACCGGGTAGCGCGTGTACGGCGACTCGATCACCGCCGCGAGCGCCTCCTCGGGCGGGAGGTCGACCGACAGCGCGACCACCTCCGGCCGCGGGACCATCACGGCCGAGACCTCCTTGTCGGCGAAGTCGAAGACCTTGTAGAGCATCTCTTGCTCCTGCCGCTCGAGCTCGCCCTCCTCGGTCGAGCGCGCGAGCAGCATCCTCAGCTCGGCCTCGGAGTAGACCTCCATCTCACCGCCCGGCGGTTGCAGCCCGAGCGCCCGGAGGATCGCTTCAGTTGACTTCTGCAGCACCCAGATCAGCGGCTTGAAGACGACGAAGAACCCCTGCACCGGAGCCGACACCGCCAGGGCAGTCCTCTCCGCGTGCCCGAGGGCGACGCCCTTCGGCACGAGCTCGCCGATCACGACGTGGAGGAAGGTGATGATCAGGAACGCGAGCGTGAATGCGATCACCGACGCCATGATCGGGTCGAACACGTTGGCCAGCGCCTGCTCGCCGAGGGCACCGATTGCCAGGCTGGTGGCGGTCACGCCGAGCTGCATCGCGGCGATGAAGCGCGGCGGATTGGAAACGATCTTCAGGACCGCACGCGCCCGTCGGTTGCCCTGCTGCACGAGCTCCTGGATGCGTGTCCTGCGCGCGGTGACGAGCGCGTACTCGCCCGCCACGAAGAACGCATTCAACAGGATGATCGCCGCGACGGCGAGCAGTTCGAGAAAGAGGATCACGCCTTGGCCCCGTCGGGCGGACGTCTAGGAATGACTTCGTCGTCCAACCGGATCTACGCCTCAGTATAGGAGAGGTTGCCGCCGTTGCCGGATCGCACGGCCCGACCTTCGCGGACCAGCCGTTCCAGGTGCGAGAGCGTCTCCGCGAGGGCGAATCGGCGGTTGTTGGCGTCCAGGTTCGTGCCGAAGAGCACGAGTGAGACGTCATAGGCGCTCTTTGGCCCTGCGGCCAGCGCCGCGGCCGTCTCGTCGAGTCGCAGGCGGTGGTGCTCGAGGAGCTCGCCGGCGCGTGCGGCGGGGTCGAGCAGGGGCTCGCCGTGGCCCGGCAGGGCAAGGGTCGGGGCCAGCTCGATGGTTCTGCGCAGCGAGCCCTGGTAGTCCGCCAGCGGGTCCGGGCGAGACTCCGGGTAGAGCCCGACGGTGGGCGTGATCGCCCCGAGCAGGTGGTCGCCCGCGACCAGGACGCCGTCGCGGAGCAAGCAGATGTGGCCGTCGGCGTGGCCGGGCAGCTCGACCACGCGCCAGCCGTCGACCTCATCACCCTCCTGGAGGGGCGCCGGGTCGCGCGCGAAGCGAACGAAGGGGGCGAAGGTGCGAGACTCATGGCGAAGCTCGTCCGCGACGGGCTCGGGGAGGCCGTGTGCGCCCAGGTAGTCGGCGAGGCGCTCCGACCAATCACCGCTGCCCCATACCCGCACGCACTGTGCGTAGTCGCGCTCGCCCTGGAGAACCCGCGCACCGGTCAGCGCCTGCACGTCTTCGCCGCCGCCCGCGTGATCCGGGTGGAAGTGGGTGACGACGATGCGTGCCACGGGAGCGTCCAGCCGGCCCAGGACCGGCTCCCAGCTCGACGCTGCGTCGAGCATCCCGAGCGCGGTGTCGACGAGCGTCCACCCGTCCGGGCCGGGAAGCAGGTAGCAGTGCACGTGCTTGATCCCGAGCGGCAACGGAAACGTCAGCCGCCGGATGCCGCCGGGGAGCTCCTCCATGAGCGTTTACTTCTCGACCGGCGGCGGGAGCTCGCGGTGCTCGCCTCGGCGGAGGCCCTTGATCACCTCACTGAAGGTCCGCCCGACCCAGGTCAGGGGGACGCGCCAGAGGTCGGCGGTGCCGAACAGCGAGACCACCCACACGCGAAGGAGCGGCGTCGCCGGGTGCGGCGGCACGTCGCGGCCCCACTCGCGGCGATGGCCGAAAACTGCGAGTCCGCCGAGGTCGGCCTCGACGTTCTCGGGCACGTAGAGATCGACGTTCCCGAACAAGACGAACACCGTGATCGAAGCGACCTGCCCGCTCAGCTCGGCCTGGCGCAGGTCGAGATCGAGGTCGCCGAAGAGCACGAGCGCCACGCCGCGCGGGGGGATCCGCCAGCGGCCGGTCCGCTGCGTCCGGCCGAAGACGATCCCGGTGAAGCGCTTCGGACGACGGCGTGCCCGCGTGGCCGGCACCGCGCTCGGCAGGTCACTCCTGACCTCCTCCAGCTCCGAGAGCGTCTTGGCGGCGACCGCACGGTCGGCCCGCTCCGAGAACTCCTCGAGCGTCAACCGCCCGGCGGCGGCATGCTCGCGCAGGTCAGCGATCGCACGTTCACGATCGGCGTCGGAGGCGCGCAGCTCGGACGAGCTCACGCGGCCAAGTGTCGCAGCCGCGGCGCGAACGTACGTTCTATAATCCCAGGATGCGCGCGGAGTACCGCGAGGAGCCCTGCAAGGTCGCGCTGAACCGCGTCAAGGGGATGATGTTCAAGTGGTCGCTGAACCCGTACATGGGCTGCGTCCACCGCTGCACCTTCTGCTACGTCCGGGCCTTCGAGCTGCGCGCCGACCGTCCGTTCGACGACAGCTATGGCCGCTCGATCCGTGTCAAGACCAACGTCGCCGAGGTCCTACGGCGTGAGCTGGCGAAGCCCTCGTGGGAGCCCGAGACCGTCGCGATCGGCGCCGCCACCGACCCGTACCAGCCGGCCGAGGGCCGCTACAGGCTCACACGTGCCTGCATCGAGGCCCTGCGTGACGCGGCGAACCCGTTCAGCCTCATCACCCGTGGGCCGCTGATCATCCGCGACACCGACGTGCTCGTCGAGGCGGCAGGCCGCGCCGACGTCTCGGTCACGTTCTCGGTCCCCACGCTGGACGACGAGATCTGGCGCCGAACCGAGCCCGGCACCGCTCACCCGCGCCAACGGCTTCGGGCACTGAAGACGCTCGTCGGCGCCGGGATCAAGGCCAGCGTCGGCATGGCGCCGATTCTCCCCGGGATCTCGGACCGCCCCGAGCTGATCGAGCAGGTCGTCCGCGAGGCGCGAGAGGCCGGCGCGTGCGGAGTCTGGGCGAACCTGCTCTTCCTGCGGCCGGGAACGCGCGAGCATTTCCTCGACGCGCTCGCCGAGGATTTTCCCGAGCAGCTTCCCGCCTACGAGCGGCTCTACCGGCGAAAGGCCTACCTCGGGGCCGAGGAGACGAAGCCCGTGCGTGACCTTGTCGCGGAGCTGGCTCGTAAGCACGGCATTCGCGACCGCCGCCCCAGTCCGCTCGCCCCCGACCCGGAGCCGGAGCAACTCGCGCTCGCGCTCTAGCAACGGCCGGATTCCGCCCTACAATCCCCGTGCCATGTCGGAGAAAGCCATCGCCGAGCAGCAGAACAACGGCAAGGGCGAGATCACCTGCCTGATCGTCGACGACCACGAGGTCGTCCGCGAAGGCCTGCGGCTGTCGCTCTCGCGCGCTCCTCACATCCGGGTCGTCGGCGAGGCGGCCGACGGCGCGTCCGCGGTCTCGCTGGCGGAACGCCGCAGGCCGGACGTCGTGATCATGGACGTCCGCATGCCCGGGATGGACGGGCTCGAGGCGACCAAGATCCTCACGCAGAAGGTCCCGGACATCGCGGTGCTGATCTTCACCGCCTACAGCGAGCGCAGCCTGCTCGGCCGCGGCCTCGAGTCGGGCGCGAAGGGCTACATCCTCAAGGAGGCGCCGCACCAGACGCTGCTGAAGGCGATCGACCGGATCGTGGCCGGCGAGGGCTTCGTCGACCCGGCGCTGATGCCGGCCTTCCTCTCCGGCGACCGGGAGGACATGCTGACCGCCCGCGAACGGGAGATCCTGCAGCTGCTCGCCGACGGGATGTCGAACGCCGACGTGGCCGGGCGGCTCTTCATCAGCCAGGAGACGGTCAAGAGCCACGTGCGTCACATCCTCACGAAGCTCGAGGCCGACACGCGAACGCATGCCGTCGCAATTGCGCTTCGCGAAGCGATCATCGACTAAAGCCGCTCTCCTGGTGGGGATGGTTGCGGCCGCCGTGATCGTCTCGGTCGTTGGCCTCGCGATCGGCACGAGCTGGCTGGCGACTGCGGGGGTCGCTGTCGCGATCGTGGGCGCCGCCGGGTTCGCGCTCCACCTGATCGTCACCGAGCGGAGACGGCACGAGGTCGCCGAGGAGGAGCTCACCGCGCAGTCGAGCTTCCTCGAGTCGCTGGTCGAGTCGATGGGCAGAATCGCCGAGAAGCACGACCCCGGCGAGCTGCTCGACCAGACGCGGCACGAGGCGAAGCGGCTCTTCGGGGCCGAGGCGACGCTGCTGCGGCCACACGAGGACGGGGTCGCGGGAGCCGTCGTCCTGCCCCTGCGCATCCGCGGCGAGGAGCTCGGGTCGCTCCAGCTCGTGCGGGCGCAACCATTTGACCGCGAGGAGCTGGCGCGTGCGACGCTACTCGCTGACTTCGCCTGCCACGCCGTCGAGAACGCACGTCTGCTCGCGGAGGCGACTGTGCGCGAGGCCGAGCGGGCGCGCCTCTCGGACCAGCTGATCATCGCGGAGCAGGAGGAGCGGCGGCGGCTCGCGTTGTTCCTCCACGACGGCCCGGTGCAATCGCTCGCGGGAATCAGCCTCATGCTCGATGCCGTGATCGACTCGCTCGAGGCCAACCGGCTCGACGAGGCGACCGGGGTGCTGCGCTCGGCGCTGGAACGGCATCGCGACACCATCCGCTCCCTGCGCGACCTCTCGTTCAACATCGAGCCGGTCGTCCTGCGCGACCAGGGCTTCGGGCCGGCCGTGCGCGCCTTTGCGGAGCAGGTTGGGCTGTCGAACCGGGTCCAGGTCGATCTCGACATCGACGCCGGTGACAGGCTGGCCGAGAACGTGCGCGTCGCGATCTACCAGATCATTCGCGACGTGGTGAACCTGGCCTTGCGGCGGGGCCCACCCTCGCGGATCTCGATCAGCGTCGCCGAGAGGGAGGATGGCACCGTCGAGGCGGTGATCGCAGACGACGGCGCCGGCGAACGGCGGCGGGCGAGCTTCGACGACATCGACGAGCGGGCCCGCTCGCTCAGCGGGCGCCTGGAGGTCGAGGCCGGCCATGACGGCGGCACCGCCGTTCGGGTCGTGCTGCCCTCGTACGTGGCTCAACGCTAGGATCTTCGACGTGGAGAACGGGCAGCGGCCGACGCATCTGCGCTTCGTCTGGACACCGAACGGCTACGAGCTGCGCGAGCGCGACGGCGACGCGCCCGGGGTCGGCGAGGAGGTCGAGGAAGGCGACGGGCGCCTGCGGGTGACGAAGGTCGCGCCTTCCCCGCTGCCCCGTGACGGGCGCCGCTGCGCCTACCTGCAGCCGCTTACGTAGCCCCGGCCCCGACTGCGGCCTCGCCCGCGATCCGGCCCAGGACGAGCGCCGTCGCGAGGCCGCTCGCGTAGCCGCCGGTCGAGACGCCGCCCACGTCGGCGCCCGCCGCGAACAGGCCGTCGATCGGCGTTCCGTCTTCGCGCAGCACACGCGCACGCTCGTCGACCCGAAGGCCCCCTATGGTGTGGGTGATCGCGGCGGCGACGCGGACTGCGGCCACCGAGTCGCCGGGCGCGGAGAAGGGCAGCTCGGAAGGATCGGTGCCCGTCGGCGCCCCCGCGACGATCTCGCGCACCGCACGGTCGCGTACCCGTTCCTCCAGAGCCTGCTCGTCGAGCAGGTACCACGCCCTCGCGCCGGGCTGGTGCGCCGTCGCCTGGACGAGGTCGAGCTCGGACCACGAGACGTCGTCGTGGTCGAAGAACTCCTCGCCTTGCTCGTTGAAGATCCGCGCGAAGCGGCCGTAGACCTGGGCGAGCGGGACGAACTCCGGCTCCGAGAAGTCGACGTCCGCCATGTTGCGGCCATAGAACTCGTCGAGGCCGTCGGAGAGCGCGGCGCCGCGCGCGAGGGCCAGGCGGAGCCCGTCGCCGGTGCTCCAGGGGTTCGCCCGGAGCCGCAGCGGCGCGGCGGGCCGCACGAAGCGCTCGACGAGCCCGGGGTCGCCCTGGAAGCCGCCGGTGGCGAGCACCACCGCCTCGTTCGGCCATGTCCGGGGGACAGTCCCCAGGCCATGTCCGAAACGGACATCGCCCGCCGCTCGTACCAGCGCCTCGGTCAGGCCGACAGGGTCGAAATGGACACCGCTCGTGAGGGGATTGCCGGTCTCGCGCGTTACGACCGGCGCGCCGAGCGACTCCAGCCACCCGAGCCCCTCGTCCAGCCCGTCGAAGACGAGCCGCTGCAGCCGCTCGTCCCCCGCCGGGCACTCCGCCCGGAACTCGTCGAACGAGCGGTAGCGCCAGATCACGCAGCTCGAGAGCAGCATCGAGCCGCCGGCGCGCGTGCCCTTCTCGAACACGGACGGCGACGTGCCGAGCTCCCGTGCGCGCGCGGCGGCGCACAGGCCGGCCATCCCGGCCCCCGCAATTACCACCTAGGTCAGCGAGAACGTGGGCTTGTGCTCGACGTACTCGACCTTGACGTGCTCAGGGCCCCAGACGAACACCGCGTACGTGTTCGCTGCGTCCACGATGTCGGCGATCTCGATCCCTCGCTCGCGGGCCGCCTCGATGTGCTCGTCCGCCGACTCGACCTTGACCGCCAGGTGGTTCAGAAGCGGCTTTTCCGGGTCGCCGGGCTCACCCTCGTGGAACTCGACGAACGCGCCGCCGACCTCGACGCGAGGAGCACCCGAGGGGCCGGCAGCTGCCGGCGTAAACCCGAGGCCCTCGTACTCGCGCGCCGTCTCCTCCGGCGAGCCCGACCAGAGCGCGACGTGGTCGAGGTCGTACTCGACCTCGGTCGGCGCTTCGACGAGGCCCAGCCGCAGCCCTTCGGACACGTCCAGATACGCCTCGCCGTCACGAGGCCGGTCTGCCCTCGCGCCGTCGAGCCCGGCGAGCGCGTCGTCCAGGCTCGAGACCCGCAGCGCCACGTGCTTCAGGGCCCCCTGCTCGCGCGGCCCTTCGGCCGCGAACAGCGTCAGCTTTCCACGCCTCGCGTCCGAGCCGACGAGCGTGAACGCATCGGTCCGGTCGACGACGTGCATGCCGACCCGTCCCGTGACGAAGTCGGCGATGCGCTCCCGGTCGGCGACCCAGAGCGCGACGTGGTCAAGGGTCTCCGGCGTCACCGCGGGAGCATAGCCACGGCCTACTTCCTGGCGTCGACCGCCCGCTGAAGCTGCTGCTTGTTCATCCGAGACCGCCCTCGGACGTTCATTTTCTTGGCTTCGTTGTACAGCTGCTCCTTGGTGCGGCCCCGCGGCCGGTTGCTGCCGGACCGCTGCCCGCCGCGGCGGTACGAGGACATGTCCCGCCTCGAGCTGGGCGACGATTCCCGCGCCTCGCCGCTGCGCGCGCGTTCCTTGTTGACCGTCCGCGCAGCGATCTCCTTGGCCCGCTTGGTCGGCCGGCCCTGCTTCTTCTCGCCTTCCTTGATGTGCTCGTACTGGCGCTCGCGCTTGTTGCTCCAGGCACTCTGAGGCATTCAGATCCCTCCTCGGTCGTTCGAGGAACGCCTGCCCGGAAACTCGATTTCTACGCCTCTATTCGAGGGGCTCGTTCTGGACGTTGTGCTCCTCGGCGTACTCGTCGACGAGCTTGTTGATCACATCGGCACCATCGCCGTAGGCGTAGTTGATCTTCACGAACGGCTCCCACTTCTGCGGCAGCGCGTCCTCGGGAAAGATCGCCTCCACCGGACACTCCGGTTCGCATGCCCCACAGTTGGCGGTGTAGACACCACCGGCAAGCGTGAGCGCATGCTTCTCCGGAACGACCGCACAGAACGTGTCCTCTTCCTCACGGTCCGCATCCTCGACGCTCATGACCCGCCAATACGTCTCACGCGTGGCCAGGTACAGCCACCGGATGGGACGGCTGCGGACGCCGAAGTTCGTCTCGGTGCTCGATTCCTCACCGGCCCCGACCGTGACGAAGCCGGCGTACGGCGCGACGGCCTCCAGCCACGCGAGCGCCTCGTGGTCGGTCGACCGTAGGCGCGAGGAGCCCGCCTTGACCGGATCGCCGTCCGCGGCCAGCCAGCCGTCGACGAAGCCCGCGATGTATTCGGTATCCGCCGTCTCCGGAAGCGAGCGCTTCAGATTCACACCTGCCCGCACAACGCCTGTGCCCGCGTAGCCGGGGTGAACGTCGAGGCACGGCGAGAAGTTCACCTTGTCGAAGAAGTCGCGGAAGCGCACCACTCGGTCGCCGTACAGCTGGACGTAGTGGAGGTGCTCGCCCGAACGGACCTCCTGCTTGTTCCAGGCTCCGTCGCCGAAGACGAGCCCGTGGAGCACCCCGAGCCGGTAGCTCTCGCCGTCGCGACGCGGCTGCACGCGCATCGAAGGCACGAACTGCCCAGCCTCGAGCGCGTCGGTTCGCTGGCCGTCCGCCAGGATCCAGCTATGCGTCGGCGTCGCCCACACCGAGCGCCTGAAGCGGGAGATGTTCCGCGTGGTCAACCGCGTCCCGCCGTTTCGGTCGCGCTCCTCGAAAGCGGGTGCGAGCTCGATCTCGACCAGTGGCTTGCGCCGGAAACGTTTCACGAGGGCCGGCTTGAAGCCGTCGTCCGTGAGGACACGGCACGGCTGGTTCTCGAGCTCGGCGAACGAGCGGACGCCGTAGCTCGTGAAGAGCTGTTCCGTCGGCGCGAAGCAGTCGATGCACTCCTCCGGGTCGATGATCAGGATCCGCTCGAACTCGTGGATGCAGTCGACCGGGCAGACGTCGACGCACGAGAGGTCTTTGATGTCGATGCAGGGCTCGGCGATGATGTACGTCACTGGCGGCCAGTCTACTGAGAGAGAGGACGGCGGCCTGGATCAGCCGGTCAGCTCCTCGACGAGCTGTTTCGCACGCTCGTCGAGGGCCGATTTGGCGACCACCTGGTCGAAGCCGGCGGCGTGTGCGCGGCGCAGGCCGTCGGTGTCCGTGTGGTTCGTAAAGCCGAGGAGCGGGACTTCCGGGTACGCGTCCGCGACCTCGTCAGGGTCGACCCGGGCGATGTCCGCGATCACGCAGTCGGGCGGATCGACGTTGTCGACGGTGATCAGATGATGGCCGGACAGCAGGCCCTCCAGCTTCCCGCGGAAGAAGAGGTCGACCCCCACCAGCAGGATCGTCGCCATCGCCGCAAACGTACCACTCTTCCAGCGCTGCTCCAACGCACTCGCATCTGATACGAACGCGGCGTGCCACCGTTGCCGCTCCCGTCCGAGCTCGACGAGTTCCTGCGCCGCCCGAACCCGGCGGTCGTGGCCTCGCTGCGGCCCGACGGCTCGCCTCACACCGTCGCGACCTGGTACCTCTGGGACGGCGAGCGCGTGCTGCTGAACATGGACGAGAGCCGGCTGCGGCTTCGGTTCCTGCGCCGCGACCCGCGCCTGGGGCTGACCGTTCTCGGCGAAGGCAGCTGGTACCGACACGTGAGCCTGCTGGGGGAAGTCGCCGAGCTGGTCGAGGACGTGGACCTCGCCGACATCGACCGCCTTGCGCGCCACTACACGGGTGAGGCGTTCCAGGATCGCGAGAGCCGCCGAGTGAGTGCTCGGATGGACGTCCTCGCTTGGCACACCTGGCCGTGAGCGATCCGTTTGCGGCCGGGCTTGACCTGATCCGCCGCGGCGAGTACTTCGCCGCCCACGAGGAGCTGGAGGACGTCTGGCGCGCGGCGGCGGCGGAGGAGCGCGACTTCTACCAGGGGCTCGTCCACTTCACCGTCGCGTGGTACCAGGCCGGCCGCGGGAATCGCGTCGGGTGCGAACGGCAGCTGGAGAAGGCCGCCCGACGGCTCGGGCCCTACGCGCCTGAGCACCTCGGCGTCGACGTGAGGTCGATCCTCGCGCAGGTCGAATCCGCGAAGACGATCGTCGCGGGCGGTTCGCTCGAGCTGCCGCCTGCGCGGATCTAGAGCTGGTCGAGGCCGATGGCGTCGAGGAACCGGTGCACGGCCACGTTCAGCCACCAGTTGCGGTTGAAGAAGAGCAGTAGCCCGAGCGCGACGAGGATCGCGCCGCTGCCGATCCGGATCCAGGCGTAGTGGTCCCGCACCCAGCGGAAGGCCGTCATCGCGCGCGTGAACGCGATCCCGATGACGACGAACGCCGCCGTGATCCCGAGCGAGTACGCCGCCAGGAGGATGCAGCCGCGGACAACCGTGCGCGAGTCCGCGGCCAGCGCCAGGATGGCGCCCAGAACGACGCCGACACACGGCGCTGCGCAGACGGCGAAGGCCGCTCCCAGCAGCGCCCGCGAGCCACTGGCCCGCGCCCGGGAGATCGCTCCGGGAGCGACCATCCGCTCCGGCCACGGCAGCAGGCCGGCGAAGGCCAATCCGAGCACGACGAGCACGAACCCGGCGATCTTCGTACGGGTTTCCTGGTCGACCCAGCCGCCGAGCGCCGCAGCCCCGGCACCCAGGACAACGAAGACAACGGTGAAACCCAGCGCGAACGGCACGCTCGCCGAGACGACTCGCCTCGCCGCCCCCCGCTCCCCGAGCCGCTCGACCTCGACGGAGGAGATCGCCGACAGGTAGCCCGGCACCAGTGGCAGGACGCACGGAAAGGCGATCGAGACAACGCCCGCGGCGAAGGCGGCCGCTATCCGCTCACCCACGCTACGCGTTCTTACTTGACGACGAGCTCATGGCTCCAAAGGTTCGCACGTAGGCGCCGCGCTCCGCGGCTTGCTATCGGTCGAACCGAGCAAGCTCGTCGTCTAGCCGGCGCTCTTCGTCCGGGTCGAGCGGGTGCCCGTTCAGCGACCAGCGCTGCGGCGTGGGCTCAGGCTCGCGCACGCGCGTCCAGCGCCAGGCCAGGCCGCCGAGCACAAGCGCGCCGGCCAGCACGCCGACGATCGGGAGCAGCCACGCGAGCAGGTCGAAGCCGTGCCGTGGCGGCGCGGCCAGGATCCGGGTGCCCCACTGCTCGACGAGCTCGCGCTTGATCTCGCTGCGGGTCGCGCCCTCGTCGATCCGCTGCTGGATGTAGGCCTTGATCCGCTGCGCCGCAGGTGCATCGGACTGAGCAAGCGTCTCCCCCTCGCAGATCGGACACATCAGCTGCCCCTCGAGCTCCCCCAGCGTCGGATGCTGCTCGCTCGCCAGGGCCGGCGCCGCGAGCGCCAGCGCAGCGACCGCGACGACGAGCAGCCTCACGACCGCAGCGCCTGCTCGACGCCGTCCTGGATGTCTGCCGCGTCCACCTGGCCGGGCTCGTGTGCGACCAGCTTGCCGGTGCGGTCGATGAAGAACGTCTCCGGCAGCCCCGTGAGCCCGTACGTGGGCGAGGTGACGTTGTGGTTGTCGTGGACGATCGGGTAGTCCAGGCGGTACTTACGGGCAAACCGGCGGGCGTCGCCGGCGACGTCGTTCACGTCGACTCCGAGGACGACGACCCGGCCGCGCCAGCGCCTCGCCGCGGCCGCAAAGGCCGGAGCCTCTTGGGTGCACGGGAAGCACCATGAGGCCCAGAAGTTGAGCACGACGGCCTTGCCGCGCAGCGACGCCAGCTGAAGCTTCCCCTGGCCGTCGATGCGGTTCAGCGTGAAGTTGGGCGCCGGCTTGCCGATCGCCGCCTTTTCGCCGTTGCCTCGGGCGACTTTCCAGATCAGCAGCGCCAGCAGCAACGCCACGAGCCCGACCGCGAGGGCCTGCGCGCCGAGCTTCAGGCGTGCGCTCATTGGTGCTCCTTCCAGTGATGGTTCATTGCTGGGAGGAGCACTGCTAGGCAGAGACGATGAAGACCGTCGTCCCGATGCTCACGTGGTTGAAGAGCCACTCCGCGTCGGGGATGTGCATGCGGATGCAGCCGTGCGAGGCCGAGTAGCCGATCGAGGTGTCGTCGGGCGTCCCGTGGATGCCGACGCCCGAGGCCGAGAGGCCCATCCAGCGCGTGCCGAGCGGGTTCCCGGGCCCGGGCGGGATCGGCTTCTGGCCCCTGGCCCAGGACGAATTCGGCGGGTACCACCACGGGTTGCGCCACTTGACGACGATCTGCCAGCGCCCGAGCGGCGTCGGATAGGTGGACTGCCCGGTCGCGACGCCGAAGACGCGCCAGAAGCGCATGCCGTCGTAGAGGTAGAGCCGGTTCGAGCCGCGGCGGATCACGATCACCGGGCCAACCCGGGTCACCTTCGGCTTCAGCGCACGGAACGGAAGCCGCAGCACCGGCCGGGTGTTCTTGACGAGGGCGGTGAAGATGGAGTCCATCGCTCGCACGCGCCAGAGCTCCCGGCCGGCTCGCGGCGCGGTCACCCACGGGCGCAGGCCGCGCAGGTTGAGCTGTGAGTCGACGGGCTTGCGGTCGAAGCGCTTGGCGAGAAGCGAGAGGTACGACGAGGTGCGCTTGCGGTTGAGGATCACGCGGAGCTTGAGCTGGGTGCCGCGCGGCGCGGTGAGCGCGCGCGCGACCGCGGCGCGGACGGCGGCCATCGCGCCGAGACGCGCAGGCGTCACAGTGAGCCGGGAGTGCGGGACGGTCAGCACGAGCGGGCGCGCGAACGAGTCGGTCAGCGTCCGGAAGGCATCGGCTGAGGTGAGGCCGCCGACGTCGACGCCCGAGACCGTCACCCCGGGAGCGATTGTCTGCGGCACCGGAGTCGTCGTCGTGGCGGTCGTGCCGGTCGTCGTGGTCGCAGCGACGACGCCCGCCGACAGACCGCCGGCCGCGGCGAAACCGAGCACGAATAGGAGCGCGAGACCCGCTTTCCTCATCCGCGGGAGAGTCTAGCTTTCGAATATGCGGGGATCGTTCGTGATCACGCCGTCGACGCCGAAGGCGTCCAACCGGGGCAGCACAGCCGGGTCGTCGACCGTCCACGCAAGCACCGGGACGCCGAGGGCGCGGCAGCGCGCGACGACCTCCTCGCTCACGACCTCCCAGTAGAGCACCGCGGCGTTCGCGCGAGAGGCTGCGAGCAGCGCTCCAATCCATCGCGGCAGCGTCCTTCGCAGGCCGCGCACGATCGCCCGGGCGGGCGGATGGAAGAGCTCGCGCCTGGTCAACCCGGTGCGATCCTGCGGGTAGGTCCGCCCCAGGCGCACGGCCGGCTCGACGGCGTGCAGCGCGCGCAGCGTTCCTCGGCGAAACGAGCTCACCAGCGTGCGGTCGACGATGCCGTGCCGCCGGAGCGCGTCGGCAACGGCGTGCTCCGCGCCGCTCGACTTGAGGTCGAGGTGCACGCCGGCCCCTGTGGACCCGAGGAATGCGAGGGCCTCGTCCAGGCTGGGCAGCCCGTCCGCCGACGTCGGCCGGTCGTGCGCGAGCACGAGCGTCCCCTCCACGGCGTGCACGTCGAACTCGACGAGGTCGCAGCCGAGCTCGACCGCGAGCGCGATCGAATCGAGCGTGTTCTCAGGAGCGAGCGCGGCCGCACCGCGATGGCCAATCCGCAGCGGGCGGCCGTCGCGCCGCCGCAGGTCGATCACGCGCGCTTCACGACGACGACCGCGCAGTCGTCGGCCAGCTCGCCCGCGAAGGCGCGGCAGTCCTCGACCAGCGCCTCCGCCAGCTTCTCGGCCGGAAGCGCCGCGTTCGCCGCAAGGGCGGCATCGAGCCGCTCCTCGCCGTAGAGCTCGCCGCCGCGCCGCGCCTCCGGGAGGCCGTCGGTGTAGAGCACCGCCGCATCGCCCGGATCGAGGCGGACGTGCTCCGGCGCGTAGGACTGGTCCTCGGCGATCCCCAGCGCGAGTCCGCGTAGGCCAAGCGGCACGGGCGCGCCGCCGGCGCGGACGACCCGGGGCGGCGGGTGGCCCGCGCTCGCGCAGGCGAGCTTCCCCTCCTGCCCGTCCGCGATCAGGTAGAGCATCGTGATGAACTTCCCCTCGGCGATCTCCTCGAGCACGATCTCGTTCGCCGCCGCAAGGAAGTCGCCGGGCTCCTCATGGTCGCGCGCGAGCGAGCGGAAGACGAACTTCGCCATCGCCATGTCGGCTGCCGCGTCCACGCCGTGCCCGGTGACGTCGCCGAGCACGACCGCGAGGCGCCCGTCGCCCAACTCGAGGAAGTCGTAGACGTCACCTCCCACCTCGACGCGCGCCGACGAGGCGTAGACCGCGCCGACGTCGAGCCCCTTCGCCCGCGGCTGACGGCGGGGCATGAGCGCGCGCTGCATCGAGTCGGCGAACTCCTTCTGCTGCTGGTACAGCCGCGCGTTGTCGAGGGCCAGCGCGGCCTGCCCGGCGATCGAGGCGGCCGCCTCGAGCGTCTCTCCGGCGATCGGCCGGTCCGGGTCGAGCGAGACGAGCGTTAGCGTCCCGAGAATCTCGGCCTGTGTCGAAAGCGGGATCACCGCTGCGGACGAGCCCTTCTCGAGAAACGGAATCAGGGGTTCGTGCGAGGGGCCGAGCGCGCGCGCGGTGTCGGCGTCGAGCACGACCGCCCGGCCGCTGCGAAAGGCGCGCGGCCGCACCGGCGAGAGCGGCTGCGGCAACGACAGAATCGCCCGCATCGCGTCGGTCATTCGCTCCTCGCGGACGTTCAGGGCGACCGGAACCAGCACCGTGCCGCGCGCATCGGGCATCCGCAGCGCCGCCGCGTCAACCGCGAGCTGGTCGACGATCGTCCGCGTCACGGCCTCGAGCGTGGCCGTCAGCGAGAGGCTCTCGGTGAACGTGCGGGAGATCTCGTACTGGGCACGCAGGCGCCGGGATGTTTCGCGCTCGGCATCGAGCGCCTGCTTCCGCTCGGCGTCCGCCAGCTTCGTGCGCTCGTGGAGCCTCGCGTTCTGCACCGCGACGGCCAGCTGGGCTGCAAGCGCGAGGAGGAGCGACTCCTCGTTCTCGGTCAGCTCCCGGCCTCCGCCTGGATAGACGGCCAGCAGCCCGATCAGGTCGTCGCGCACCCGCAGCGGGACCGCGATCGCCGCCTCGATGCCGATCTCCTCGAGCACGTCGACCACGCCCGCCAATCGCTGGTCGGTCGCCGCATAGGGAACGGTGAGGAGGCCGCGGCCGCGGGCCGGGCCCAGCAGGAGCTCGAGCAGCCGCTCGGCGATGCGCGCATGTGGGCCGGTGAGCTCCCGCTCGGCGGCCGGCTCGAGTCGCTGCTCCGACTCCTCGGCAAGGTAGACCGCCAACCGCTCGGCGCCGAGAAGCTCCGAAACGTGGTCGATCGCGGTGTCCAGCGTGTGCGCGAGCGAGAGCTGCGCAATCGCCTGACCGACGATCGTAAGCAGCGCTCGCGTCCGGTCGAGCTCGACGGCGAGGGTTCGCCTGCGGTCGCCGGCGCGCAGCGCGTGGGTCGCGCGGACCGCGAAGGTGCCGAGCCGGTCGAGAAACGGATCGTCCCGGTCAGGTTCCTCCGCCAGCAGCAGCTGGAGCGCTCCCTGCGGCGGCTCGCCCAGCTGAAGCGTTACAAGCGTGGCTTCGTCCGAATTCGGGTCGTCGACCCGGTCGAGGGCCGGCGAGCCCCGCGTGCCCTGTGCGCGCTGGACGGCCTCGAGTGCGATCGCGGGCGCCGTCGAAGCCGTTCCCGCGAGGGCCGCGAGCACGGGGCCTTGTTGCTCGTACCGCCAGATCAGGCACGCGCGCGCGCCCGATGCCTCGGCCGCCAGGGCGGCGACCTGATCGGCGGCCCGCGCCTCGTCGGAAGCGGCCGCAAGCGCGTCGCCGGCGAGGCCGAGCAGGTCGGGCGCCGCCACCGCCGACCCGTCACCGTCTCCCAAGGCGCGCCGGGAAAGGGCGATCTCGTCCGCCGTCGCCCGCGCAAGGCGGCGCTCCCGCTCGTCGAAGCGGCCGCGGCGGCGCAGCAGCTCGAGCGACCCGACGACTGCCGGGCCGTCGCGCACGGGCAGCTGCAGCACCCCGTCCGCTCCGAGCCGCTCGGCCAGGCGCTGGAGCGGCCGCGAAAGCTGTGGCAGCTCGTCGCGCTCCTCGGCCGGCACCGCCCCGGGCTCCAGCCGCGAGCCCTCCAGCTCGGCCTGCAGGGCGGCGGACGACGCGTGCACCGCCCGGGTCGTCACTCCGCCCGAGTCGTCCGCGAGCCGAGCCACGACGACGTCGGCCCGCGTGACGTCGGCGGCGCGCGTCACGATCGCAGCCAACGCCTCGTCTAGGCCTGCGACGCCCGCTGATGCCCTGGTCACGGCCATATTTGCCTCGGTCGAAGTATGGCGGCAGCCTTCGACCTCCGCGGGCGAGGCCGAAGGGGATTTAGACTCCCCGCGTGGCCCTGCCCGAGCGACAGCGCGCCGACGAGGAGCTGCTCGACCCGACAGCGGTTCACCGGAACTACCGCCGGCAGCGGATCAAGCGGCGCGCACGCGAGGACCGGGCGCGCGAGCGGAGCCTGGCCCGCCTACGCTTCTGGCTCGTCCTGACCATCGTGATCGCGACCAGCATCGCGCTCGCGGTCATCATCTGGAACCAGGTCCAGCAGCTGTTCGGTTTGTAGTAGCCCCGGGCTTCATTCCTGTCGTCGTGAGCTTCCCACCGGGCAAAGCCCGGCTTCGGCGGCCAACGACACGCCCCGACGGCCGTCTGGGAACATGAACATACTTCTCGCATGCAGACACCGGACCCGCCGCCCCTCGAGGAGCGCGACGAGCCGTACTACGAGCCCGACGAGGACGCGTTCGTCCGCCCCGCCACCGGGTTCTGGGCGCTCGGCGGACAGCTGACCTGGGTCGCTGGGCTGGTGCTCGCGCTCTCGTCCTTCACCGACTGGTACGCCGGTCCGAGCACGACCGGCCCGACGCTCGCCGTGATCGCCTGGCACACGGGCGTCCTGGGCAAGCTCATCTTCTTCATCGGGCTGGCGCTGCTCGCGCTCGCGGCCTTGCGCGAGGCCGGCTACGAGCTGCCGCCCGCGATCCCCGAGAGCCTCGTGGTGATCGCGCTCGGCTCGCTGGCGATGATCTTCGTCCTGATCCGGCTGATCTCGATCCCGGACTCGATTCCGCCGCCGGCAGGCCGCGGCATCGGCATCTGGATCAGCCTGCTCGCCTCGCTTGCGGTAATAGTCGCCGGTCTTCTGCGAGCTTCAGAAGAGCTGTAGCGATCAGGATTCCGAGAGCCGCGCCGCCGAGCACGTCGAGCGGCCAGTGGACGCCGACGTAGACGCGCGACCACGCGATGGCGGCGGCCAGCACGAACGCCGGCACGGCGAGCCGCGGCCACGTCCACGCGATCACCGTCGCGCAGGCGAAGGCCGTGGTCGCGTGGCCGGAGGGAAACGCGCCCGAGTGCGGCACACCGACCAGGGGCTTCGGCTCGGGGTAGACGAGCGGCGGGCGGTCGCGGCCGATCAGCTGGCGCAGCCCGAGCGAGAGGCCGATGGCGACGAGGTCGGCCGCGACGAGCACGAGGAGGAACCACGGCCTGCGCCACAGCAGCGCGAGCACGAGCCCGATGGCGAGGAAGACAAGCCCGTCGGTGCCGATCCGGGTGAGGGCGACGAACAGCCAGTTCAGCCAGCCGACGCGATGGTGCACGACCCACCGCTCGAGCTGGCGATCGAGCGAGATCAGCTCAGCTCGGCAGGAGCTGCTTCGTCTGGTCGACCAGCTCCTGCGGGTCGAAGGGCTTCCCGATGAACCCTTGGGCGCCCCGTGACGCGGCCTCGTCCACGGGCGCGTCGGCCTTGCCGCTGAACATGACGACGGGGATCGTGCCGACGCCGTGCCGCTCCTGCACGAGGCGCAGCATCTCCCAGCCGTCGACCTCCGGCATCATCACGTCCAGGAGCACGAGGTCCGGTGTCGCCTCCTCGAGGACCTGGAGCCCCGCCTCGGCGCTCCCGGCCTCGCGCACCGCGTAGCCCTCTGCCTCGAGGCGGGTGCGAACGTACTCGCGCAGGCCCTCGTCGTCGTCCACGATCAGCACGACAGGGCCTTCCCCGCCGCCGCCGGGCCCCGAGCGCTCGAGGAACGCTTCGAGGTCGGCGCGGCGGTAGCGGCGATGCCCGCCGGGCGTGTAGAAGGCGCGGACCCTGCCGTCGTCGGACCACTTCCGGATCGTGCTTTGGGCGACCCCGAGGTAGCGGGCGGCCTGGCCCAGCGTCAACCAGTCGGGGTCGCCGGGCGCGGCCGGCGGACCCTGGCTCTCACGTGCCATATGAGCCTCAAAACCTAACGCCATATGTGCTCGGAAATCTACCCAAAACTTTCCTTACCTTAACCTCCAGGGGCGGTAACGGTCACGGTTGACGACTCCGGCGGCACGCTGAACGTTCGGTCCTGGGTGACCGTCGAGGCGGGTCGCGGGTTGTCCTCGAGTGCCTGGCCGAGCGCGATCCCGACGGCGAACACCGCCACGAGCACGACCGCCCAGATCACCCGTCGCCGCGTGGAGCCCTTCCGGCTGCGACGCCGGTCATACCTGTTCATGGCCGGTAGTCGACCGCGCCGCGGGAGTAGATGTGGAATGCGGCGTCCTGCACGGTCGTCGAACGGGTAGGCCAGCCCGGCGCGGCGCGCTCGTCGAGCGCCTCCTGCACCCAGCGGTCGGCGTCACCGTAGGCGGAGGCGAGCTCGTCGAGCGTGAAGGTCTGGCCGACGCGGCGCCGCAGCTGGTCGAGCACGAGCTCGACCTCGGCGAGCAGCAGCTGGTACTGCCTCCGGTCCGACGAGGCTGCCTGGAGCCGCCGGTTCCCCTCCTCCCACTCCCGGCGGGTCGTCTCGAGCACTGACGGCATCGCGCTCGATGCTAGTCGGAGCAGCAGCGCGAGGGCCAGAGCGGGTCGACCTCGGCGAGGATCCGCTCGCCCAGCTCGTAGCCCGGGCGGGCGAGCGCGAAGGCCGCGTGGGCGTGGAGACACTTGAGACCACCGGTACGGGTCTGCCCGCCGATCCCGCCCGGGAGCTCGGGGCGCAGGCGGCGCTGCTCCTCGTGGGCGCGATCGACGCTCTCCCGGAGCCCGGGGTCCTCCGCGGCGCGACGGCTCCAGCGCTCGACGCCTCCCTCCGCCTCCAGCCGCGCGATCGCCGCCACCAGGTGCCGGCATGTGAGCCAGTAGGTGGTCGGGAACGGCTCGCCCGACTCGTCGTAGGGAGACTGCTCGGCTACCGCCGGCCGGCCGAACGGGCAGCGGACGACGACCCGCCGAAACGCGCGCGGCGGGCGGCCCAGCTGCTGCTCGATGATCCTTCGGTCATCCACGGTCTCTCGAGCGAAGCGATCCGACAAACCCAGCCCCGCACGAAGTGCGAACGCACGTCTTGCGGTTACCGGTCGATGCTAGCCCTGCTCTTGAGCCAGGCGGAGATGCCTTTGACGATGAAGAGCTTCTCGCCGGGGCGCACGAGCCCGAGCCGCCGCGCCTCCTGCGTCAGCGCCTCCCCGGTGCTCTCCTGTGCCAGCTGGTGCTGGAGCGCCCGCCGGTCTGCCTTCAGCGCGCGAACCTCGGCCGCCCGCCTCGCCAGATCGTGCTTCGTCTCGATGTAGCTCTTGAGCGGGCGCGCGTAGAGCAGCCCGACGAGCACGATGGCGGCGACGGCGAGCCAGCGCATCACGTGGCGCGAGCGCCGGGGCTTGCGGGAACGCGTGGCCACTGCAGCGCGGTTCGCCGCGGCGACGGCAAGCCCTCCTACTAAACGACTGCGACCTTGATCAGGTCGGTTGTGCCCGGGATGTTCACGGCGGTACCGGCGGTGATCACCACGCGGCCCCCCTCCTCGACGAGGCCGCTCTCTTTTGCCGCCTGGCGAGCCCGCTCGATGAGCGCCTCCACGTGCTCGAACTCGGAGATCATCATCGGCGTCACGCCCCACTCGATCGCCATCTGCCGCAACGCGTAGTCATGGTGGGTGAGCCCGATGATCGGGCGCCGGGGTCGCAGCCGGGCGACGACAGAGGCCGTCCGCCCCGAGAACGTCGGCACGAGGATCGCCTTGGCCCGCAGCGCCTCGGCGAGGTCGCAGGCTGCATTGGACATCGCCTGGCCGACCGTCGGCTCCTCGTCGACCTCGGGCAGCTGGTGGCGGTAGCCGAGGCTCGGCTCGACCGCGCGGGCGATGCGGTCCATGTACGCCACGGACTCGACCGGGTGCTCGCCGACCGCGGTCTCCCCGGAGAGCATGACCGCGGAGGTGCCGTCGAGGACCGCGTTGGCGACGTCGCTCGCCTCCGCCCTCGTCGGCTCGGCCTGGTGCACCATCGACTCGAGCATCTGCGTCGCCGTGATGACCGGCTTCCCGTGGTCGAGCGCGCCAGTGATGATCCGCTTCTGAAGCAGCGGCACCAGCGCGGGCCCGATCTCCACGCCCAGGTCGCCGCGCGCGACCATCACCGCGTCGGTCTCGACCAGGATCTCGTCGAGCACGTCCACTGCCTCCGACTTCTCGATCTTCGCGATCACGTGCGCGTGCGAGCCCGCCTGCTCGACCAGCGCCTTCAGATCGCGCACATCGGCTGCGGAGCGCACGAACGAGAGCGCGATGAAGTCGACGCCCAGCTCCACGGCGAGCTCGAGGTCGTCGAGATCCTTGCGCGTGAGCGACGGGATCGGTACCGGGACGCCCGGCAGGTTCACGCCCTTGTGGGAGGTGACGAGCCCGCCCTCGACGACGGCGCAGCGCGCCAGGCCCGCCTCGACCGACTCGACGCGGAGCTTCACCAGCCCGTCGTCGATCAGCACGTCGTGGCCGGGCTGGAGGACCTCGCTGATCACCGGAGGGCTGACCGGCAGCGCGCCGTCGTAGGCGCCGTTGGCCGGCGCGACGATCACGTCCTCGCCGCGCTGCAGCGACACCGGCTCTTCGAGATCGCCGATGCGGAGCTTCGGTCCCTGGAGGTCGGCGATCAGTGCGATCGGCTTGCCGAGCTGCTTCTCCGTCTCACGCACCAGGCGCGCCCACTCGCGGTGCTGGTCGTGGGTGCCGTGCGAGAGGTTGAGGCGGGCAGCGTCGACACCGGCCTGGACGAGGCGGGTCAGGACCTCGGGGGTCGAGCACGCTGGCCCGATCGTGGCGACGATCTTCGTACGGCGGGGGATTGCTACCGCCATGGCGTCAGCGTAGCGACAGCCACGAACGTGCACGCCTGGGCACACTCTCGGCGATGGACCTCCGCGACAGCTGGGAGCGGCACGCGGCGGATTGGATCCGCTGGGCGCGCGAGCCCGGCCACGACAGCTACTGGCGCTTTCACCGCGAGCAGTTTCTGGAGCTCGTTCCGCCTCCGGGGCGGCGGACGCTCGACGTCGGCTGCGGCGAGGGCCGCGTTTCGCGTGATCTTCGGCAGCTCGGTCACGGCGTGATCGGCGTCGATTCGTCCGAGACGATGATCTCGGCCGCACGCGAGGCCGATCTGGACGGCGAGTACCTCGTCGCAAACGCCGCCGCACTTCCGTTTCCGGATCGGCACGCGGACCTGGTCGTCGCGTTCATGTCGTTGATGGACGTGGACGACATGCCACGTGCTGTGCGCGACGCAGGTCGGGTGCTCGAGCCCGGCGGGCGGCTCGTCCTGGCCGTCGTCCATCCCATCAATTCGGGTCACGAGCTCGAACGCGAGCATCCGGAGGACAACCTCGTGCTCGTGCGGGACTACTTCGACCGGCGCCGGTACACCGACGTGATCGAGCGCGGCGGGCTGCGAATGATCTTCGAGAGCCGCCACTGGACGTTCCAGGACTACTTCGACGCGATCCTCGAGGCCGGTTTGCACGTGGATGCTGTGCGCGAGGTTTCCGACCCGGATCACCCGCGCTGGTCGCGCTACCCGCTCTTCCTCCACATCCGTGCCGTGCTTCCTCTGGGGTCAGATCTTGCACCGCCACAAAGCGGTGACGACTTTGGAACCTCTCATCCACAAAGCCGCAGCGGTGGATAGGAAGTGACGCTCTCGACACTCCCGGCAACGACGTTCGGCCGCCGGATGTGGCAATGCAAGATCTGACCCCGGGGTGGACGCCCTAGGGGCGTGCCGAGGCGAAGCGCGGGAAGGCGTCCCAGCCGGGGTAGAGCGCGCCGTCGCCGAGCTCCTCCTCGATGCGCAGAAGTTGGTTGTACTTGGCCACACGGTCGGTGCGCGAGGGGGCCCCGGTCTTGATCTGGCCGCAGCCGGTGGCCACGGCGAGATCTGCGATCGTGGTGTCCTCGGTCTCGCCCGAGCGGTGCGACATCACGCACGCGTAGCCCGCCTCACGCGCGAGCGCCATGGCGTCGAGCGTCTCGGTCAGCGTGCCGATCTGGTTGACCTTGATCAGGATCGCGTTGGCGGCATTCTCCGTGATCCCGCGCCGCAGCCGCTCGGCATTCGTGACGAATAGGTCGTCGCCGACGAGCTGCAACCGCGCCCCGAGCCGGTCGGTCAGCGTGCGCCACGTGCTCCAGTCGTCCTCGGCGAGGCCGTCCTCGATCGAGACGATCGGGTGGCGCGAAGCCAGCTCCTCCCAGAAGCCGATCATCCCGTCCCCGTCTTCTTCGCGCCCCTCGAAGACGTAGCGGCCGTTCTCGTAGAGCTCGGTCGCGGCCGGGTCGAGGGCCATCGCGACGCGCTTGGAGTGGCCCGCCCGCGCGGCCGCTTCGAGCACCGCCTCGATCGCCTCCTCACTGGAGGCGAGGTCGGGCGCGAACCCACCCTCGTCGCCGACTGCGGTGGACAGCCCGCGCTCGTGCAGCAGCGCCCGCAATGCGTGGAAGACCTCGGCGCCGACCCGCAGCGCCTCCGCGAAGGTCTTGGCACCCGCCGGCACCAGCATGAACTCCTGGAGGTCGATCGAGTTCTGCGCGTGTGCGCCGCCGTTGATCACGTTCAACATCGGCACGGGCAGCGTGCGTGCGTCCTCGCCGCCGAGGTAGCGGAAGAGCGAGAGGCCCGCCTCCGCCGCGGCCGCCTTCGCCGAGGCGAGCGAGACGCCGAGGATCGCGTTCGCGCCAAGGCGTCCCTTGTTCGGCGTCCCGTCGACCTGGATCAGCCGCTCGTCAAGCGCGCGCTGGTCGGCCGCCTCGAGCCCGCGCACCACGTCCGCAAGCTCGCCGTTCACGTTCGCGACCGCTCGCGTGACGCCCTTGCCGCCCCAGGCCTCGCCGCCGTCGCGCAGCTCGAGCGCCTCGTGCACGCCGGTAGACGCGCCCGAGGGAACGGCGGCGCGCCCCAAAGCACCGGACTCGAGCAAGACGTCGACCTCGACGGTCGGGTTGCCCCGGGAGTCGAGGATCTGCCGCGCGTGGACACGAGTGATGGGCGAGCCGCTCAGACGCCGGCCCCCTTCGCCCGGTCGAAGTAGCGGTCCTGTTCGTCCAGGTCGAGCTCGGTCCAGCGCTTTCCCTCCGCCTCCGCGAGCTCCTCGGCCCGCTCGACGCGCGCGACGAAGCGGTCGCTCATCGCGCGCACCGCCAGCTCGGGGTCGACGTTCAGCCGCCGCGCGACATTCGCCGCCGCGAACAGCACATCCCCGAGCTCCTCGAACACGTGCGGGTCGGGCTCGGTCTCGGGCGCCGGCTCGCCTCCCGCCTCGGCGATCGCCTCCTTCAGCTCGCGCAGCTCGTCGTCGAGGTCGGCGAGCGCCCCGCCCACGTCCGGGTACTCGAAGCCGACCGCCCGCGCGCGGCGCTGCACCTTTCGCGCGTAGAGCAGACCCGGCAGCGTCCCGGGAAGATCGTGGAAGACGCCCTCGCGCTCTTCCTGCTCGCGCTTGATCCGCTCCCAGCGCAGGCGGACGTCGCCTGCCCTGGTCAGGTCCTCGCCGCCGAAGACGTGCGGATGGCGCCGCACGAGCTTTTCGTGGATGCCCCGGGCGACCCGCTCGAGATCCCCCGCCCCCTCCTCCTCGAGGAGCAGCGCCAGGAAGTAGACCTGGAAGAGCAGGTCGCCGAGCTCGTCCAGCAGCTTCGCGCGGTCGTCCGCGAGGGCCGCGTCCGCGACCTCGTAGGCCTCTTCGACGGTGTGGGGAACGATTGTCCGCGCCGACTGCTCGCGGTCCCAGGGGCAGTCGCGGCGGAGCCGCTCGGTCAGCTGTTGCAGGTCGAGCAGCGCTTCCGCGAGCGCCACGCTACGAGGGATTGACGGAACGCCGCTCGTCGCCGGGGCGCGATGCTCGTTCCGAGGCAAGGACGCAAACGCTACGCGTTCTAGGATCCGGAAGGTACGGGCGCGACTGCGTAACCAGGGCGGAGCCGGTGGCGAGCAGCGCGGTCCGGCGGCACAGAATGCGTTGCGTCAAGCCCTCGGACCTAGCCGGTGGTGCTCGTCGAGCCCGTGGTGCTCGACGACTGCTTGCACGGGTCCTGGCCCGGCGGCGGCGCGTAGCCCGTCGCGTAGCCGATCTTCTTGCAGTAGGTCTTCTTCACCCCGGCGAGCCACTTGTCCATCTCCTTCTGCTGGTCCTGCGAGAGGAGCTGCTGGCGGATTGCCTCTTTCACCTGGGCGAGCGGGGTCGGCTTGGCGGGCGTCCCGGGCTTCACCGGGCCGAGCGCCTCGATGATGTGCCAGCCGAACTGGCTGTGCACCGGCTTCGAGATCTGGTGAGCCGGGATCGTGAAGGCGACCTTCTCGAAGTTCGGGTCGAGCGAGCCCTTGACGCCGACACCGGGCGGCAGCTTGCCGCCGTTCACGGCCGACGACTTGTCGGTCGAGTACTTCTTCGCGAGCTGCGCGAACTTGCCCGGGTTCGCCTTCAGCTGCGCGTAGAGCTGGTCGGCCTGCGCCTTCGTCTTCACGAGGATGTGCCGGAGGTCGCGGCTCTCGGGCTGCGCAGGCGTCTCGTACTGCTTCTTGTTCTTGTCGTAGTACGACCGGACCTGGTCGTCAGACACCTTGACGTCCTCGGTGACCTTCTTGAAGACCTTCTCCTTGATCAGCTGGAGCTCGATGCCGTGCCGGACCTCTTCGTCGGTGAAGCCCTGCTGCTTCAGCGCCGCCTGGTAACGCTGCTCCATCTCCTGCTTGGTGGCTTTCTTCTGCCCGGGCGGGTTTCCGTAGTACTGGTTCTTGATCTGGTCGAGCCGTGCCTGGACATCCTTGTCGCTGACCGAGACCCCGAGCTTGTCGGCCTCCTGCTTGTACTCGTTGTTCTGGATCAGGAACTGGGTGGCGTTCGACTTCAGGTTGGCGAGCTCCACCGAGCCCGGCTTCGGGAACGAGCGCTTCGTCGCCTGGAAGTTGTTCTTGGTCTGCTCGAGCAGCGCGTTCCAGTCGGCCCTCGAGATCTGCTGGTCACCAACGACCGCTACGGCGTCGGGTGGGACCGTTTCCGGACCGCCGCCGCCGCCACAGGCCGCGACGAAGAGAGCCACCGCCACGCACATACCGACCAGAGGAATTTGTCTCATGGAAAAAGCGCCAGCAGCAGGGGTTTTGCTCATGCTGCCCGGCGCGCGCCGAGTATAGCATCGACAAGCCCGACCGCTGCCGAAAATTCATCGGATCGTAACGAGACCTCGCGCCGCGCACTCGTGTAAACAGCCGTGTCGAGCTCGCCGCGGATGGCGCGTAGCTCGCCCGAGCCGAGCAGCAGGGGCCCGACCGTCGCGCGGCCGCCTCGGAAGACCAGGTAGTCGGCGCCCGCCTGCGCCAGCTTCAGCTTCGCCACCTGGATCGTGAAGAGGTTCTCGACCGGCTCCGGCAGCGGGCCGTAGCGGTCCTCGGTCGCGGCGCGGAGCTCGCGCAGCTCGTCTTCGGTCTCGGTCAGCGCCAGGCGGCGGTGGAGGTCGATCTTGAGTGCCTCGGCCTCGATGTAGGCCGCCGGCACGTAGGCGTCCACGCTCGCCTCCACACGCACCGGTCGCACCGCCGGGCGGCGTTCCCCCGAGAGCTCCGCGACCGCCTCCGCAAGCAGCTCGACGTAGAGCTCGAAGCCGAGCGCGGCCACGTGGCCTGATTGCTCGGCGCCGAGCAGGTCGCCGGCGCCACGGATCTCGAGGTCGCGCATCGCGATCGCGAAGCCCGCGCCGAGCTCGGTGTGGTCGGCGAGCGTCGCCAGCCGCGCGCGCGCCTCCTGGGTCAGCTCCCTCGAGTCGGGGTAGAACAGGTACGCGTGGGCGAGGACGTCCGAGCGGCCTACGCGTCCGCGGATCTGGTAGAGCTGAGCGAGGCCGAGGGTGTCGGCCCGCTCGACGATCAGCGTGTTCGCCTGGGGGATGTCGAGACCGGACTCGATGATCGTGGTCGAGACCAGCACGTCCGCGTCGCCGCGCAGGAAGGCGTGCATCTTGTCCTCGAGCTCGCGCTCGCGCATCTGGCCGTGGGCGACCAGCACCCGCAGCTTCGGGCAGAGCTGCTGGATCTTCAGTGCCGCTTCCTCGATCGTTTCCACCCGGTTGTGCAAGTAGAAGCTCTGTCCCCCACGTTCGTGCTCCCGGTCGAGAGCGGCCTTCACCAGTTCTTCGTCGTACTCCCCCACATAGGTTCGAATCGGGCGGCGGCCCTCCGGCGGCGTCTCGATCACCGAGATGTCGCGGAGGCCGGAGAGCGACATGTGCAGCGTGCGCGGGATCGGCGTCGCGCTCAGCGAGAGCACGTCCAGCTCGAGGCGCAGGGCACGTAGGAGCTCCTTCTGGGCCACGCCGAAGCGCTGCTCCTCGTCGACGATCACGAGGCCGAGCTCCTTCGGGATCACGTCGCGGCTGAGCACCCTGTGCGTGCCTACCAGGACGTCGACCTTGCCTGCCGCGAAGTCGGCGACGACCTGCTTCTGCTCCTTTGCGCTGCGGAAGCGGGAGATCATCTCGACGCGCACCGGGAAGTCGCGGTAGCGCTCGCGGAAGGTGTTCCAGTGCTGCTCGGCCAGCACCGTCGTGGGGACGAGCATCAGCGTCTGCTTGCCGTTGAGCGCGACGGCGAATGCGGCGCGGACGGCGATCTCGGTCTTGCCAAAGCCGACGTCGCCGCAGACGAGCCGGTCCATCGGGCGCGGGGCCTCGAGGTCCTCCTTGACCGCCTCGATCGCGGTGCGCTGGTCCTCGGTCTCGCGGTACGGGAACTCGGCCTCGAGCCGCTCGAGCCACTCGCCGTCGAGCTCGTACGCGACCCCGGGCGCCTGCTGGCGGCGCGCGTAGAGGGCGAGCAGCTCGCCGGCGAGCTCGCGCAGGCTCGTGCGGGCGCGGCTCTTGAGGTTCTGCCAGGCCTTGCCGCCGAGCTTGCTGAGCGCGGGGGCGCTGCCGTCGGCCCCGATGTACTTCGAGACCTTGCCGATCTGCTCGTGCGGGACGTAGAGCCGGTCGTCGCCGCGGAAGCCGACGAAGAGGTAGTCGCGCGTGACGCTGGCAACCGTCTTCGTCTCGAAGCCGAGCAGCTTCCCGATGCCGTGGTCCTCGTGGACGACGAAGTCGCCCGTGCGGAGGTCGGCAAAGCTCTGCAGGGCACGGCCCGGCGGCGCGGCGCGTGTGCGGGCGCGGCGGCGGAAGACCTGCGTGTCGGCAAGGAGAACGAGGCCGAGGTCGCGCCAGACGAAGCCGCGGAGCGCGGGCGAGACGGCGAACACCAGCTCCGGCTCCTTCGGCAGCGGGTCTCCGGGCTCGAGGATGCGGGCCTCGACGCGCCGGAGGAGGTTTGCCGTGCGCAGCGCCTCACCGCGGTGCGGGAAGGCGACGACCACGCGGTTGCCCGCGCGGACGAAGGCGTCCAGCTCGGTCTCGGCCTCGGCGAGGCCGCGGGCGGCCACAGCGGGTCGCTGCGCCTCGAACGCGTGGGCCTGCCCCCGCGGGAACGGGTCGAGCTCCGCGGCGTCCATCAGGTCGAGGCCGGCGCCGAGCTCGGCGAGCGTCTCGCCCACCTCGTCCGGCTGCCACACCAGATCCGGCTGTCGGTCGAGCGGCGGGACGAGGTCGTCCGGGATCTCGTCGTCCTCCGGCAGCCGTGTCTCGGTCAGGTCGAGGCAGCGCTCTGCGGCCGGGTAGACGACCGCGCGCTCGACGTCGTGCAGCGCGCGTTGCGTGAAGGGCGAGAATGCGCGCACGGCCTCGATCTCGTCGCCGAAGAGCTCGATCCGCAACGGCTCGCGGCCCGTGGTCGGGAAGACATCGATCAGGCCGCCGCGCACCGCGAACTGGCCGCGCTCCTGCGCGCGGTCGACGCGCTCGTACCCGGCGAGCGCTAGACGCTCGGCCAGCGCGTCCAGACCGGGCGCTTCCCCGGGTGCGAGCTCGATCGGCTCGGGCCGGGCCTCGGGCGGCGGGAGTGGCTCGGCCAGCGCCGCCGCCGAGGCGCAGACGAGGCCCCCTCCGGCGAGCACGTCCAGTGCGCGGGCCCGCTCGCCGACCAGGTGCGGCGGCGGCTGGAGCCCCGAGCCCCACCGCACGCCGCGGCTCGGCAGCAGCGCGACCCGCTCGTCGCCTACGAACCAGCGCGCGCCCTCTGCGGCGTCCCGCGCGTCGGCGTCCTCGGGCAGGAGCACGACGAGCCCCCTGCCGAGGTACTCGTGCAGCGCGGCGAGGAGCGGCGGCAGCGCCGGCTCCGAGACGCGCGCGGGCGTGGGCAGTGCATCCGCGAACGCAGCGAGGCGCTCGTCGGCGAGCAGCTCCTCGACGAGCGGGTGGAGCACAGGGCGTGTCGTCTCTCGCAGGTCCATGACGAAAGGCGGAACCACCGGTTCCGCGGCCTCGAATCGTAGCTTCGCGCCAGTACGCTGCAGCCGTGGGCGAGGGGCGCTTCGGGCCGCTGCACGAGAGGCCCTTCAGGCTGCTGTGGCTAGGGCGCACCGGCTCCTCCGTAGGCGACTCGCTCGTCGCGGTGGCGCTCGCGTTCGCCGTCCTGGAGATCGGCGGCGGCGCGTCGCAGCTCGGCCTCGTGCTCGCCTCCTACACGATCGGTCGCGCGGCGTTCGTCGCGATCGGCGGCGTCTGGGCCGACCGTCTGCCGCGTCGCGCGGTGATGATCACCGCCGACCTCGTCCGCTTCGGCACACAGGCGGTGACGGCAGCGATGCTGCTCGCGGGCGTCATGCACGTCTGGGAGCTCGCGGCCCTGCAGGCCGTCGCGGGTGCAGCGGGAGGGTTCTTCTTGCCGGCTTCGACGGCACTCGTGCCGCGCACGGTCAGCGCACCGCGCCTCCAGCAGGCGAACGCTCTGCTCTCGCTCTCCCAGAGCGCGACCAACGTCTTCGGCCCAGCCGCCTCGGGTGCGATCGTGGCCGCCGCCGGCGCAGGCTGGGTCTTCGCGATCGACGCCGTCAGCTTCCTCGTCAGCGTCGCGTTCCTGCTCGCGCTGCGCGTCGAGGACTACGTGCGCCCGACGGCCCAGCGTTTCTGGCGCGATCTTGCCGAGGGCTGGCACGAGGTGCGGCGCCACCGCTGGCTGACGTCGGGCTTCCTCGGCTTCGCGCTCGGAAACGTCGGGATCGGCATGTACTTCGTGCTCGGGCCCCTCGTCGCGCGCGCCCACCTCGGAGGGGCACAGGCCTGGGGGTTGATCGTCGCCGCCGGCGCCGTTGGGGGCGTGCTCGGCGGCATCTTCGCGTACCGCTTCCGCCCGCGACACCCGGTCGCGGCCGCATTCGCCGTCTGGTCGATCGGCGCCGCCCCCGTGCTGGCACTCGTTCCGCCCCTGCCCCTGGCGGCGATCATGTTGGCGAGCACCGTCTTCATCGTGGCGATCGTGCTCGGGAACACGCTCTGGGAGACGGCCCTGCAGCAGGAGGTGCGGCCCGACCGGCTGGCGCGCGTCGGGTCGATCGACTGGCTCCTCTCACTCTGCCTGATGCCTGCCGGCCAGGCACTCGCGGGCCCGTTCGCGGAGCAGCTCGGAGTCCGCGGCACGCTTCTGCTCGCGGCCGCGCTGATGTCGGTGCCGAACCTCTGCGTGCTCGCGTTCGTGCGCGAGGTCCGCCAGGTTCGCCGCCGCGAGGCGCCGGGCGCAGCCCCGGCTTAAGCCGGCCGCGCGAAGCCGCCACGGCCTCTTTTGGTCGGCGTCGCAAGCGAGCGCCTTAAGCCAGCCGCGTCGGCGAAGCCGCCACGGCCTCTTTTGGTCGGCGTCGCAAGCGCGCGCCTTAAGCCAGCCGCGTCGGCGAAGCCGCCACGGCCTCTTTTGGTCGGCGTCGCAAGCGCGCGCCTTAGTTGAAGCGCGTCTGCGTCGCCTCGAGCCCGTCCGACACGATCGACTCGACCGCGTCGGCCGAGCGGGCAACGAGTGCGTCGACATCCTCTTCGGGCCCAAACGCGGAAAGTACCCAGTCCGAGACCGACCGCGGATCGCCTCGGCCCGGCCTCCCCACGCCGATGCGTAGGCGCAGGAAGTCCTGCGAGCCGAGGTGCTGCGCGAGCGACCGCAGGCCGTTGTGCCCGGCGAGGCCGCCGCCGGCGCGCGCCTGCAGACGGCCGGGCTCGAGGTCGACGTCGTCGTGCACCACGAGCACCTGCTCGGGCGCCACCTTGAAGAAGCGCGCCGCCGCGCCGACCGAGCGGCCGGACTCGTTCATGTAGGTCTCCGGCTTCAGGAGCGCCAGCCGCTTGTCGCCGAGACGAACCTCGGAGAGCGAGCCCGAGAACTTCGAGCGCCACGAGCCGCCGTGCCGGCGCGCCAGCTCGTCGAGCGCGAGCCACCCCGCGTTGTGACGCGTGCGCTCGTACTCGCGCCCTGGATTGCCGAGCCCGGCGACGAGCAGATCCAGCGTCGAGGCCCGCTCGCCCCGACGGAAGAGGCGCATCTAGTCCTCGGTCGACTCTTCGTCGCCCGAGGCTTCCTCGGCCGCGCCCTCGGCGGGAGCCTCCTCGCCCTCCGGAACCTCGCCCTCGGGCAGCTCGCCCTCCTCCAGCTCTTCGCCCTCGACCTCTTCCGGCTCGGGCTCGACGATCCGCGTCGGCATCGTCACCGTCGCGAGCACGGTCTCCTCGGGGTCGTCGAGGTACTGGACGCCGTCCTGCGCCTGCAGGTCCGCGAGCCGCAGCGTGTCGCCGATCGCCATCCGGCTCACGTCCAGCTCGAGGTGGTCGGGAACCTCCATCGGCAGCGCCTCGACCGTGACCTCGCGGTTGACCTGCGAGAGGACCCCGCCCTCCGTCACGCCGACGGGCTCGCCCATGAGCTCGACGACCACGCGGGCCTGGATCGGCTGGTCCAGCCGCACTTCCTGCAGGTCGATGTGGATGATCCCGCCGCGCACCGGGTGCTGCTGGTACTCCTTGAGAATCGACGGATAGGTCGTCTTCTGGCCCGCGAGCTCCACGTCCAGGATGGCGTGCAGGCCGCCGTCGCCCGTGAGCACGCGGCGTAGCTCGCGCTCGGGCACCGAGATCGCGTGCGGCGTCTTGCCGCGCCCGTAGAGGACGCCCGGAATCAGCCCCTGCCTGCGCAGGCGGCGCGACTCCGCGGAGCCTCGGCTCTCGCGCTCGGAGACCTCGAGCTTTACCCGTTCGCCGGCCATCGGCGGGCCAGTGTAGCCGAGCGGCCCGACTAGTCCTCGAGGATTTCCTCGAGCGAGCGGGCCGCGAGCGCCGCCGTCGCGATCGCGGAGATCCCCATCGCCATCTCGTGGCGGGCTTCGAGCGGCAGGGAGTCGATCGTGCGGTCGAGGTGGTCACGGTGTCCCGGGTCGAGCTCGGCGTGCTCCACGTAGGTACGAAACGCCTCGCGCGGGTACCCGGTGCGCTCGATCAGCGTCTCGATCAGCTCAGGGGTCGGCGGGTACCCCTCCATCAGCGCGACGTAGCCGAGAAAGGCCACGGGATGGTGGTGGAGGATCCAGTAGTACTGGCTCCCCACGAGCCCGGCGACGGCCGGGGACGGCATGCGCTCGAGGGCGCGCGCGCGGTCGAATCCGAGCAGCTCGAGGTCTCCGAGCAGCGTCTCGTCGTGGCCGACCTCCTCGCCGACGTGCTCCTCGAGGTAGTCGGCGAGCGGCGCCGCGAGCGGATCCGTGCCGCCCAGCTCCCGCGACCGCGCGAGCGCCGCCTGGGTCAGCGGCACGGTCGCCCGGATGATCTGGTGCTGCAGGATCAGGTACTCGGGCCAGAGCTCTGGCAGCCGTGGGTGTTCGACCAGCGAGTCGTAGGCCCGCGCGAACGGGCCGATGACGAGGTCGAGCTTTCGCCGGAGACGAGCGCTGGCGGTCAGTGCATCGCGGAGATCCGGAGGTTCGTCTCTACCTTCGCCTCCTGGAGGCTGTCGCCGACCTTGTACATCGCATTCAGCTCGGCAGGCGAGCACGAGTTGAGCGTCTCGATGACGCCGTCCGGGAGGTGATTGGGGTTCACGTTGTTCTTTTGCAGGTGATTCTTGACATGGGGCTTGGGGTCAGCCATGTCCGGTCCCCTCTCTGTCGTCGCAGTCGGCGCGCCCGAATATCCCTGGCCGGCCTGCATGGTGTCAAGCGGAAGAAGGCGCGCCGCCGAGCTCCTCCGCCGCTGCGCCGAGCTGTGCGAGCGCGGTGAGGTTGCCCTTCCGTTCGTAGAGGCGCGCGGCCCCGTCCACCGCGGCCAGCGCCTCCTCCGTGCGTCCGGCGAGCGCGAGCACGTGGGCGAGATCGGAGAGCGCGCCCGCCCGGATGGTCACGAAGTCGGTTGGCTCGCCCAGGCTGACGGCCTCGCGTGCCAGTGACTCGGCCTGCTCGAAATCCCCCTGGCGCGCCCGGATCTTTGCGCGCGCCGTTCGCCACACGATCTGCGACAGCACGTCCTCGGGCGCCGCAGCGTCCTCGCTTTCACGGCTGAAGCGCTCCGCCTCGTCGTCCCGGCCTTCCGCGTAGAGGGCATGCGAGAGAAAGGCCGCGATCGTCGAGAGAAAGGCGCGCTCGCCGCCCTCGTCGAGGGTCGCGAAGCTCTGCCGCAACGTGTCGACCGCGGCGCCCGGCGTCCCCGCGTGCAGCTCGACCAGGTAGGCCTCCTGCGCGTTGACGGCTGCCCACAGCGTGAGCCCCGACTCCTCGATCGTCTTCATGCCCTCGGCCAGGAGCCCGCGTGCGTGCGGGACGTCGCCGCGCATCGCCTCGAGGACGGCCCGCTCAACCGCACAGCTCGCGCGGATCGTCGGGTCGCTTCCCTCCGACGCGAGGAACTCGCGGCAGCGCGCGATCCCCTCGTTCACGGGGAGCGGGCCGAAGACCGCGCTGACCATCAGCCACTGGATGCTTTCCGCCTTCTCCGCCGGGTAGTCGCCGCGGCGCGCGTAGGCGAGAGCCTCCCTCCACGCGTCCTCGGCGGTACCAAGCAGGCCCATCACGCTTCCCTCAACTCGGCCGACGAGGTTCCAGGCCTGCGCGAGGCTGTAGTCGTCGCCCAGCTTCTTGCACGCCTCGAGCGCCTCCTGCGCGGAGGCGCGCAGGTTCTCGGTGAAGCCGCTCAGGAGGCGCAGCGTGCAGAGCCCGAGCAGCGCACGCGCCGGTTGCCGGTCGCTCAGCTCCAGCGCGTCCTCGAGCGCACGCCGTCCGTCCGCGCCGTAACCGCGGGCCGACCAGAAGCCCCACAGCGCCGTTGCCAGCCTCAGCAAGAGCTCGCCGTCGCCGGTCTTGCGCGCCCAGGCGATCGCCTCGTGGGCGTTCGGGTAGCCCTCGTCCACACGGGCGAGGTAGGCGGGGTGGTCTCCAGTTCGCGACTCCACGTCGAGCCGCTCCGCGGCGCCGGCGACCCAGGCCGCGTGCCGGGCGCAGGCCTCCGACAGCTCGCCCGACGAGTCGAGCAAGTCGACGGCGAACTCGCGGATCGTCTCGAGCATCCAGAAGCGCGGCTCGCCGTCCGAGTCTGCGCGCTGGCGGAGGAGACTCTTCTGGACGAGGGAGTCCAGCCCGTCGAGCAGGTCGGGGCCGAACGCGCCGTCCGGGTCGCAGGCGGCCTCCGCGGCCTCGAGTCGGCAGCCTCCGACGAATACGCCGAGCCGGGCGAAGAGCGTCTTCTCCTTCTCGAGCAGGAGGTCGTAGCTCCACTCGATCGTCGCCCGCAGCGTCCGCTGGCGCTCGTCCAGGTCGTGCGCGCCGCCGGTCAGCAGCTCGAGCCGCTGGTCGAGGCGGCGGAGAAGCGCAGGCGGTGTGAGGGTGCGGACTCGCGGCGCCGCGAGCTCGATCGCGAGGGGCAGGCCGTCGAGGCGGACGCAGATCTCCGCCACGGCCTCGAGGTTCTGGTCGCTGACCTCGAAGTCCGCGGCCGCGGCCTGGGCGCGCTCGATGAAGAGCCTGACCGACTCGCAGTCGGCAACCTCGGAGGTGATCGCCGGCCGGCGAAGGTCGGGAACGTCGAGCTGCGGGACGCGGTACACGCGTTCCCCGCGCAGCCGGAGCGGCGTACGGCTCGTCACGAGCAGGCGCAGGCCCGGCGCCGACGAGAGCAGCCCGGACAGCGCCGGCGCCGCGGCGAGCACCTGCTCGAAGTTGTCGAGCAGGAGCAGCAGCTCCCTGTCCTCCACGTACTCCGTCAGCGTCTCCAGGATCGTCTCACCCGGCTGCTCGCGCAGGCCCAGCGTCCGGGCGATCGTCGGTGCGACGAGCTCCCAGTCCCGGACGGGCGCGAGCGAGACGAAGAAGACGCCGTGCCTGAAATCGTCGGCCACGTCGGCGGCCAGCTGGAGCGCGAGCCGTGTCTTCCCGGTCCCGCCGGCGCCGATCAACGTGAGGAGGCGCACGTCGTCCCGCCGCAGGAGCGCCCCCGTCTCGCAGAGCTCCCGCTCACGGCCTATGAACGCGTTCGGCGGCTTGGGCAGGTTCGTGGCGCGCTCGAGCGTCTTCAGCGGCGGGAACTCGTTCGGCAATCCTTCTAGCACGAGCTGAAAGAGCTGCTGCGCGCCCGTGAGGTCCTTGAGCCGGTGCGGGCCCAGGTCGCGCAGGCCGGTGCTCTCGTCGAGGAGTGCGCGGGTCGACTCGGAGACGAGCACCTGGCCGCCGTGGCCGGCGGCCATCACCCGCGCGGCCCGATGGACGTCGATGCCGACGTAGCGGCCGTCGACCGAGCTGGGCTCGCCCGTGTGCATCCCGATCCGGACGCGGATCTCGTGCTCTTCCGGCCAGTCGTACGCCGCAAGCGCGCGCATGGCCTCCTCGGCGCCCGACGCAGCGTCCTTGGCCGAGGCGAAGACCACGAAGAAGGCGTCGCCCTCGCTGTCGACCACGTGGCCTCGGTTGCGCTCGAACGCGTCGTGCAGCAGCCGGCGGTGCTCGGCGAGCAGCCCGGCGTAGGCATCGCCCGATCGCTGCAGCAGGCGCGTCGAGCCCTCGATGTCGGTGAAGAGCAGGGTGACCGTGCCGGTGGGAGGTGCGGTCATGCCCAAACTATTGCGCGCCGTTCCGGCGCGTCAAAGGGCGGCTCAGGCCGTGAGGTCGGCGGCCATCTCCTCGAAGGCCGCGACGAAGGCGTCGCAGTCTTCCGGCGAGTGCGCGACGGTCAGCGTCCACTCCTCCTCGCGGCCGGGCGTCATGTAGATCCCGCGGTTCATGTTGTAGAGCCAGGAGAGGTCGGCGAGCCCCTTGTCCTGCTGGGCCTTGAACGACTCGTAGTCGACGATCCGCTCGGGCGCGAAGGTCACGCAGCCCTTGGCTCCGATCCCGACCGCATAGCCCGGCAGGCCGTGGCGGTCGATCACGTCCTGGCAGCCGCGCAGCAGCCGCTCCTCGCGCGCCTCGAGCACCTCGTAGCCCTCCGGGGTGAGCACCTCTTCCAGGCTCGCGCGCGCGGCGGCCATCGCGAGCGGGTTGCCGTTGAAGGTGCCGACCTGGTAGACGTCGCCGCTCTCGACGACCTCGAACGCCTCCTCCGTCCCGCCGATGGCGCCGGCCGAGAGCCCACCGCCGAGCGCCTTCGCGAGCGTGACGAGGTCGGGCTCGACGCCGAACCGCTCGGTCGCCCCGCCGGCCGCGATGCAGAGGCCGGTCTTCACCTCGTCGAAGATCAGCAGCACCCCGAGCCGACGCGTCAGCTCGCGCACCGCCTCGAGGTAGGCCGGCTCGGGGAGGATCACCCCGAGGTTCATCATCGCCGGTTCCATGATCACGCAGGCCGGGTGCCGCCCGTCCTCGATCAGCCGCTCGATCCGGCGCTCCATCGCGCCCGCGTCGTTGAACGGCACCGGCACCGTCAGGTCGGCGACGCTCTGCGGGATGCCGCCGCCGTACGGGAGCGACGCGTAGTCCTCGCGGTCGCCGATCTCCTCGTAGGGCACGCCGATCGAGACCATCGCGTAGTCGTGGTGGCCGTGGTAGGAGCCGAAGATCTTCACGATCGTGTCCCGCCCGGTCTGCGCGCGGGCGATCCGGATCGCGTCCATCGTCGCCTCCGAGCCTGAGTTGACGAACCGCCAGCGCGGAAGGCCCCAGCGCCGCCTCAGCTCCTCGGCGACCACGACCGCGTCCTCGGTCGGAGCGGCGAAGTGCGTCCCGAGCCGGAGGCGCCGCTCGACTGCGCGCGTGATCGCCGGGTGTGCGTGTCCCTGCGGCATCGAGCCGAAGGCATTGTGGAAGTCGATCCGCTCGGTGCCGTCGACGTCCCACACCCGCGGGCCGGAGCCGCGCTCGAGGTAGATCGGCCACGGCTCGCGCCGTTGGTAGGCGGACGCGACTCCACCCGACAGCGCGAGCCGCGCGCGCTCGTACATGGCCTTCGACACGGAGGTGGACTCGTCCAAGCGGTGCTGCTCTCGCTCGGTCAGCTCCGCGATCCTCGCGCGCTCGATCACCGCAGTCGTCTTCGCGCTCAAGGGGCCATTGTCGCCGGAAGAGCCGCGCGTGTGTAGTCCGCGACCTTGACTTCGCGGTCGGGACACGGCGCCGTCCAGGCAACCGCTACCCCTGGGCGCGTAGCGTCGGGTCCCTTCCCTAGCGTCTGGGGCCGAAATGAGCGCGGAGGACAGCACGCCGCCCATCGTCAGCGAGACGGTCGCTGAGCTCCTGTCGACGGTGCGCGACCTCCAGACGAGGACCAACGAGGGTCGAGCCTCAACGCCCGCGGATCGGGGCTGACCGGCTTCGTCGGCCTCATCCTCTCCATCGCTGCGGCGGCGGTCGCCGCGACGGGCACGAGCGCCGGCGCAGGCCTCCATCACGGGGTCCGGGTCTTGACCGGAACGCTCGTAGCCGCAGCTCTCGTCGTCCTCGCGATCGCGGTCGTCGTGGTCGTGGCACGAGTCCTGTCGCCGACGCAGGGCTGGTCGATCGCGATCAACGAGCTTGAGCGCTACCCGACCTGGGAGTTCATCTCCCAGGAGACGGTGATGGTCCAGGGACGCCTGATGAGAGGATTCCTCGCCGCGCTGGAACGCGACCGCGCCCGGAACGCGATGAAGGCGAAGTGGCTGCGCCGGAGCTACTGGCTCGTGTGCGTCGGCCTGGGCCTCGTCGCGAGCGCCGGGGTGGCATCGACGCTCGACCGGTACGTCGTCTGCCCTAGCCGGCGCTTACGTCGAAGGGACGCTCGATCGCGATGCTGCGGCCGGCGGTCGTCTCGAGGAAGATCTTTACGCTGTACCGCCCGGGCGGCGTCTCGGCCGACAACGGCACCCGAACGCGGTTGGGCCCGGCATGAAGCTGCACCGACCGGGTCGAGCCGCCGTCGCGAAAGCGAGCCCCGCCGAGCAAGGTGAGTACCGAGCTGCCGGTCGAGGCGACCGAGATGTCGATCGTGAGAAGCGACCGCGAAGATGTGCCGGCCACGCGGTGCGCAGTGACGGAGACGTCGGCCACGTGCCGGGGTGCGATCGCGGCTCGATTCGAGGCGATGCCGTTCGGACTGGAGTCCTTTCCGGTAACGAGCACGGCCGTCGTGGCCAGGGTCGCAGTCGAGACCACCGCAACGGCCAGCAAGGCTCCGACGAGGCCGCGCCGAGAGAAGCCGGCCGGGCGTCCCGCGCGAGCAGGAGCTTCCGGGGCTGCGGCCTCGGCCTCATCGGCCTGCGAAAGCAGCGGATCCAGATCCGGCGGAGGAAACGGGGATCCGCTGGGACCCTGGCTCATGGGACCTCGACGTTTTCGAGGCTTACGGCGAACACCTCCCGAGCCCCTCGGGAAGGATCAAACAAGCTTCGATTATCCGCCAGGCCGGGTGCACCGGCAAGAGGCGGTCAGCCGGAGAGGCACGTGAAGCCGAGGACCGGGTGCAGCTCGATCCCGTTCGGAGCGACGCCGGTCTGGCCATGGAAGAAGTCGAAGAAGGCGACGCCGGTTACACGTGCCCGCAGGCATGGCCGTGCAGCGCTTCGGGCGACGCGCATCTGCGTGCGCCGGACAGCCGCGGCGCCGCTCGTGCAGAGCGGAGAAGGCGTCTCCGCGATCATCGTGCGAGCCCCGCTGCGCAGGACGAGGTGGTGGTCGAGGTCGGCCTCGGCCCGGTCGAGCGTGACCGCGGCCACGACCGTGAAGACCCGGCGCTCGAAGGGGAGTCGCCTGTTCGGGAGGTGGGCGGGGCGAGGCAGGCTCGTCAGATGCGCGACCGTCGCCGGCCGGGCCGGCAGGAGAAGCGGCCTGTCCTTCAGCGTCTTGACCGACCAGCGCTCGACGCCGCAGGAGAGCGCGGCCGAGAAGCCGACCGGGTGCGCCGGTGCAGGGGCGGCCACCCGCGCGGCGACGGCAGCGACGAGCGCGAGAACGACGACGATCGAGGCTCGTTTCATCAGGTCACGGTTACGGCGCGCAGGCCGAGTGCCCTGCCTGACGGCATGGCTACAGAGATCATCGGCGCCAACCGGCTGTCAACCTCTGACCCAGACGGGTCAGAACGAACGTGATCGGCCTATGCGGGGCACCGCGTCGTAGAGTGGGAACCGCCGATGAGCGCTCCGGAGGGAACAGAGCTCCAAGCTGCGCGTCGCGAGCTCGACGCGCTCCACAAGCAGCTTGCGCTCGTGCGCCCGCTGAGTCGCGACCGCATCCGCATCCACATGCAGATCACGCGCCTTCGCAGGCGGATCGCCCAGCTCGAGGGCAAGTGAAATGACCCACTTGGGCCAGATCTGACGCCGCCGTGAGTCGTCCTAGATGGGGAGCCAGGCGTCCTGCATGTCAGTCTTGGGCGACTAACCCCCCGAGTCCCCGATACCGGCGCACAGGCCGTCTGGCTCGACTACTGGCCCTGATCGGTCCCGGAGGCTAACGGTCGATCTCCGGGCACCGCGCAAGTCGCACCCCTTGGAGGCGTCCCCTTAGTGGGAACCGGACCAGATCATCCCAGGGCGGATCGGACGCCTCATCGCTCTCCCCATACAGGCGCCCTCCTGCGGCATCCGCCCACCGATCTCCCCAACCGGCAGGCCGGAGCCGTTTTGCCTAGAAGACCTGGTTCTCTTTCCTCGATGTGGTCTTGTGGCGGGCCGTAGCGAGACGTTCTCCTGAGCAGGGATTTCACGGCCAGCAACCCGGTGTTGTGACGGTCAGCATCGGCTGCTGCTAACGCGTTCGTTAGCAAGGCGTTTGCACTACCGGGGCGGGCGGCGAAGTGAACGCCTACCGCTACCCCACGGCCCGGCCCCTCAGCGAAGCACCTCCGCGGCGACGAAGAACGCGAGCCCGATGGCAGCGGGATAACCGGCGTGGAAGGCGAACAGCCCGGAGAGGACGAGGCAGGCGGCTACAGCCAGTCGAGCACCGGCTTGATGGAGAGCGATCGCGGCCGCGATCACCGTCGTGGGCCAAGCGATCGTTGGCATCGCCGCTAGCCAGGCTGCGCCTCCGGGGAGCAGGCCGTCGTAAAGCAGCCAGTCCACGCCCGAGTTAACAGCCGTCTGCTCTGAGCCCGAGAGGCTGTGCGCGTGCGGGCGAGCAAGCCGGTGGCGACACTCGCTGTCGCGTCGTAGGCGCCGAAGAAGACCATCCAGATTGCCAGCGCGACCCGGCTGAGGGTCGCCACAGTTGAGCGAATATCGTCGAGGAGCTTCCAGACCGCGGAGGCGAGGAAGGGCGTGAGGGTGAGCTGCGTGTAGTGAACGAACAGCCACCGATCCGCATCCTGCGGCTCATCCGGGTGAAGGAGCGCGACGACCATCCAGAGAAGCGGGGCCGCGAGGGCGATCGCCGAGCCGAGTCCGTGCGTTTACCTCTCCCCGAGGCCAGCCTTGGCCGCCTCTTAAGTGACGTGCGTTTCTTCGGGTACCGGCGCCGAGGGAAAGCACGGGGGGCAGCTCGGAGCGCAGCCAGGCTGCCCCCCGAAGGTGTTGCCAGCCAAGGCCGCCGCCGAGAGGGAGAACGTCGCGTGGGAGAAGGGGGCGACGAGACTCCCTCGTGTCTCGACTGCACTATCGAGTCTGACAGGCCTCGACCGCCCCAATTCGGCGCGGATCTCGCCGCGCTGGAATTTGCCGCTTAGAGCGCAAAGCTTGGTTCGCCGGAACTCAAGTCTCGGGCCGTCGCCGCGTCCGCTAGTTAGGAGCCGGGCGTCCTTTCTTCCGGGACTTCCGGTCCCAAGGGGGTGAAAGAAGCCCGCCCGGCTCCCTCTATGTGAGAAGGCCGAGACGAGTGAATCGCGCGACTCGTGGTCGATCGTCGCGCTCACTGCGGAGGTGGCGCGAAGCCGGCTCGCACCTGCACCGTTCGAGCTGGCGGTTGGCCGCTACACCCGCCCCCACGTTACGGAACCCACGCTCATGCTACGCCGCGAGCTCGCGCCCGCCTAGTCGCTCTTTCGGCCATGGCCCGCAGCGTCTCGACCGCGGTCTCGCCGCCTCAACGCGTGAGCGCCGCGAGGCTCGTCGCGACGATCGCGGCTTCGTCGATCGTGACGTCGAGCGACTCGTCGAGGTAGAGGCGGAGCCAGCGCGGCGCGACCCCGGGGCCTGGAGAGCTTGTCGAGTGTGAAGCGAGAACCGATACGTGGCGAGCCGCGTACCTGGTTAGCAAGCCGGGGCAGGAGTCGGGGGTTCTGGGCTTTGGGGCTACCCGCACGCCGCTACTCGGGGAGAGAGGCCTGCCGCCCCGCCTCGATCTGCCGACTCTGACGCCAGAACGGAGACGCGGCATCCGGGGATCCACCGCCCATGGTTGGCAGAAAGTACGGGCGGTTCCCGTTCCGCCTCTCGCCCGCTCCGAGTCGCGGCAGCGAAACGAAAGCACCGCACAAGCTTTCTGCAGGCACCGCATCGTCGTGAGTAGCCGGGGCGAGCCTCGCCGGCACTTGCATCGCCCTCCCCGCCGGCGGGACGAGCGCGGGAAGAGAGCCGCAGCCCTTCGTCCGCGCTCAGCCCCGGCTCCGTTCTTCCCCCACTTGGACGCTGACCTGGGGAAGCGTCTGCGAGTGGGTCTCTCCCACAGCTTCGGTCTCCTCTGTGGATTGTGCGAGGACTCCTTTGCCGGCGGCCCGTAGTAGATTCGGAAGCGACTGGCCATGGCGCTCGAGCATGTTGTCCTGATCCCCAGCAGCGCCGAGTGCGAGGCCGTCTGGCTGCCGGCCGACGAGGAGCGGTGGCGCGCGTACCTCACGGACGGCGAGCCGCCCGGAGTGCGCTGAGCGGGAGTTCAGCGGCGGCGGCTCGGCGGCGGCCGAGCGCCTCCCGCCGGCGCTCGTCAGTTCAGCCGACGCCCTCGATCACCAGGGCGACCCGGAACCCAGGCGGCATCCTCGGGCGGCGGCGCACTGCGGCGTCCGACCAGCGCGCGGAGCTCCTGGAGAAAGCGGGCGCAATCGGCCCGCAGCTCCTCGGAGACAAACTCGCCCCGAGGCTCAGCTTCAGAC
>JBKPAM010000022.1:0-10969 GCA_046726435.1 Actinomycetota bacterium | reverse complement strand
CGCGGGGACGAGGCCTGCGCTGAGCGCATCGCCGCGCACGTCGGCCAGCGCCTTCCGCGCGAGCGGGACGACCTGGGCAGCCGGCCTACCGGCCCGCGCGTCGTGGTAGGCGAGGAGGGCGAGCAGGAACTTCGCGCCCGTCGTATCGCCGCCCGTGCTGCCGCGGAGGCGCTCGAGTCGCTCCTCTGCCTCCGCGTGCAGGCCCGGCATGAAGAGGCCGTTCGAGATCAGCCCGGTCTCCAGCCGGCGTTCGAGCTCCGGATCGGCCCCGGCGAGCTCGTCGAGCGCCTGGCGAAGGACGACGTCCGTCTCCTCTGCGCCGAGGAGAAAGAGCTGATTGCCGAGCAGGAGCGCCGTCTCGGCTCTTCGGATCGGGTCCTCGGTCAGGGCGTGTGCCTCCCGTAGATGCTCGACTGCCGCTTCGCCGCTCACGCGCGTCTCGGCCGCGCCGAGCTCGAGCAGCAGTCCGGCGCGCTCGGAGCCCGGCGGGGGCTCGGCGAGCGCGCGTTGGAGGTAGGCGACCGCGCTCTCGGAGGCACCGCGCGGGCCGGCGGCGCGAGCTGCGTCGCGCAGCGTTTCGACGGCCTTCGGGTCGGCTGCCGGGGGACCCAGCAGCAGGTGCGTCGCCACCCGTTCCGGCTCGGCCCCCGCGTCGGCAAGGAGGTGGGCCGCCCGCGCATGGGCGCTCTCTCGTTCGTAGGCCGTGAGCTCGTCGTACACCGCTGCACGGATGAGCGGGTGGACGAATCCGAGCAGCGGCTCCGCCCGGAGGACGTCGACCCGCACGAGCGCCGCGGAAGCCTCCGAAAGGGCCTGCTCGTCCAGGCCGGCCAGCGCGGCTGCCTGCCGCGGGTCGGCATCGTCACCGAGCACCGCGACGGCGTAGGCGAGCTCCCTCGCTTCGGCCGGCAGCTGCGAAAGGCGCAGCGACACGGCACGCGAACCGGCCCGCGCTCCGAGCTCGCGCAGACGGGGCACGTTCTCCTCGGTCGGAGCGAGGCCCTCGGCTGCGATCGCGTGCACGAGCTCGCGCAGGAGCAGCGGATTGCCGCCCGTCTCCTCCCAGCAGGCGACGCAGAAGGCCTCGTCTGCGGGCGTGGAGAGCTGGTCGCGCAGCAGGCGCGTGGCGGCATCGACGCTCAGCGGCGCCGGCCGGATCACCGTCGCCAGCGGGTCGGCGACGATCTGGCTCACGAGCGTGGCGTCAATCCCCGGCTCGGGAGGGCGGAGGCCGACGAGCAGCGACAGCTCGAGCCCCTCCATTCGCGGCAGGAGGTAGGCCAGACAGCGCAACGACGGGAGGTCGCACAGGTGCAGGTCGTCCACCGTGAGCAGGAGCGGACTGCGTGCGGCGACGTTCGCCGTCAGCCAGTAGAGGCCGTGGAGGGTGGAGAGCGACGAATCGGCGGCTGGGTCGGCGCCGATCTGGGCCGGGTCGAAGAGCGGTACTGCGAGCTCGGCCGGACCCGAGAGCAACTCGGCTTGCTCCCCTGCGGGCAGCGACGCGAGAAACGACTCGAAGAGCTGCCGCACCACGCCGTAGGAAAACGACCGCTCGAGCTCCGAGCCGCGGGCGCTCAGGACCTGCGCTCCGGCTGCTTGAGCACGCCCTTTCGCCTCTGCGATCAGCGCGGTCTTCCCGATACCCGGCGGGCCCTCGATCGCGAGCAGCCGTCCGCTCCCGACGGCGCGGCTCTCCACCGTCGCCAGCTCGGTGTCGCGCTCGAGCAGGTCGAGCCGGACGGACAACGCGTGCTCGGTCACAGCTCCTGGTGAGTCTAGGGGTGCCGCCGAAAACACTGTGGTTCGGATCCCGGTGCTCCCACGAGGCGACGCCCCGTCTCGCACCAGCACGCTGGCTTCATGCCAAACCGAGACAGGGAGGTCAAATCATGAGCGCAGAGTCCTACGCGCCCGTTGTATCCATCGACAACTCGAAACAGGCGTCGTCGCTGTCCTCGCGGCGCGGCGTCGCGATTCTCCTTCTGCTCAGCCTCGTCCAGTTCATGGACATTCTCGACGCCTCGATCCTCAACATCGCCCTGCCGTCGATCAAGAGCGACCTCGGCTTCAGCCAGCAGAGCCTGCAGTGGGTCGTCAACGGCTACATCCTCACCTACGGCGGCTTCCTGCTGCTCGGCGGCCGGATGGCCGACCTGCTCGGGCGTCGCCTCGTCCTCGTCACCGGCCTGGTGGTGTTCGCCGGCTCGTCCCTGGTCGGCGGCCTTGCCCACACCGAGTCGCTGCTGATCGGCGCGCGCTTCGCCCAGGGAATCGGCGCGGCGATGCTCTCGCCGGCCGCCCTGTCGACGCTCACGAGCACGTTCCGTTCGACTCGCGACCGCAACACCGCGCTCGGCGTCTGGGCGGCCGTCTCGGGGATCGGCGGCGCCGCCGGCGTCCTCTTCGGCGGGCTGCTCACCGAGGGGCCGGGCTGGCGCTGGGTGCTGTTCGTCAACGTGCCCTTCAGCGCGGTCGCCTTCGTCGGTGCCTTCCTCCTGCTCAAGAAGGAGCGCATGCGGGCGCGCCTGGCGAGCTTCGACGCGCTCGGCGCCCTGCTGGTCACCGGCGGGATGCTGCTCCTCGTTTTCAGCCTTGTGAAGGCGCCGGATGTCGGCTGGGGCGCGACCCGCACGATTGCCGGCCTCGCGGTCGCGGGGGTCCTTCTGGCCGCTTTCGTCGTCAACGAGCTGCGCGTGCGCAACCCGCTCGTGCCGCTGTCGATCCTCCGCGTCAAGGGCGTCGGGGTCGCCGATGCCACGCAACTCGTGGCCGTGGCCGGCTTCCTGCCGATGTTCTTCTTCCTCACGCTCTACATGCAGACCGTGCTCGGCTACTCGCCGATCCAGACCGGCCTTGCCTACCTGCCGCTGACGGGGGGCTTCATCATCGCCGCCAGCATCGCTTCGCAGCTGTTCGCGCGCATCGGCACCAAGCCGGTCATCCTCGTCGGGGCCGTGATCGCGGCCGGCGGCCTCTACTGGCTGTCACGGATCCCGGTCGACGGCGCCTACGTCTCGGACATCCTGCCCGGCCTGCTTGTCGCCTCGATCGGTCTCGGCGGTGTCTTCACCGGTGTCACGACGGCGGCCAACGCCGGCGTCGGCGAGGAGAGGGCCGGCCTCGCTGCCGGGCTCCTGAACACCGGGCAGCAGCTCGGCGGCGCGCTCGGCCTGGCAATCCTCTCGGCGCTCGCAACCGCGCACACCACGTCGCTCCTGGGCACCGGGGACAGCCTCGCCCAGGCGGCCACCGGCGGGTACCAGCGTGCGCTCCTGGCGGGGGCGGGCCTCGTGCTCGCGGCGACCGTTGTCGCCCTGTTGGCCCCCAACAGCCGCCAGCCGACGCCGGTCGCAGAAGAAGAGCCGGCGCTCGAAGCCGCCGCCTAGTCCCGGCGGCAGACTCGGCAAGCCCTCCTACCTAGGAGGGCTTGCCGGCCATCGCCCAGACGGCGACCACGTACGCGCCGAGGAGCACGAGCGACAGCACGAGCGTGAGCTTCAGCAGGCCGGCGCCCTTGCCCTGCCGCAAGCGGTACACGCCGACCCCGCCGACGATGAGCGAGACGAGCAGGACCAGCCCGCCGACGTCCGCGAGTAGGGAGCCGATGTCGAGCCACGTCGGAGAGGAGACGCCCTTCTTCGTCCAGCCCTCGCGCGAGGCGATCCACTGGCCGCCGGCGCGCATCAGGATCCAGCCCGGCAGGGAGACGGCCAGCAGCGACCAGTAGCCGAGCCGCAGGAATCGCGCGTCGCCGCGCGCGAAGGCCAGCGAGCTCACGCCCGTGAGCAGGCCGCCCACGAGGATCATCGCCCCGAGCACGTGGAGGAAGAGGGGGAAGTTCCAACTGTCAGGGCGGACGACGGCGAGGATGCTCATGCGCCCGGCTTGAAGATCATGTCGAGGAGGATGAGCAGCATGACGACCGATGCGAGTGCGTGCAGGGCAACCCCGGCCGACGTCCGGTTGAGCGCGAGCAACTCCTCGCTCCGGCCCGTCTGCCCGGCCGCCTCGAGCTCCTTCGCCCTCGTCATGCCCTTCGTGTACTCGACGCCGGTGCGCTGCCCGACTCCGCCGGCGACAGCCCAGAGGACGAGCGCCGCGATGATCCAGCCGTCCCAGATCGCGTAGCTGTCGAGCCGGAACGCGAGCCAGATCCCGAGCACGATCGTCCCGACCGCGCCGATCCCGACGGCGACATTGCCGACCTTTACGACCGGCTCCATCCGGATCGTGCCCTCGGGCGTGTCGACCTTTCGCACCGCCACGATCAGGACCCAGAAGAGGACGATCCCGCCGACGTAGGCGAACGCGCTCAGCACGTGGAGCGCGAGCATCCAGTCGTCGAAGCTCACGGGCGGAAGCATATGACGCCCGTCGGCGGGCGCGTTCTTAGCCGATCGCCGCGGCGAGCTCGTTGCAGGATTGCTGGCAGCGGCGGCAGACCCCGGCACAGACGCGGCAGTGCTCGTGGTGCGCCGCGTGCCGCTCGCACTCGGCGGCGGAAGCTGCGCAGGCAGTCGCGCAGGCCTCGACCGCCGCCCGCACGGCGCCGAGATCGGGCTCCGTCTGACGCGTCACGATGCGGCCGGTCGCGCCGCACTCGTCGGCGCAGTCGAGGCACAGCCGAACGCAGCGCACAAGCTCCTGCACGTCGGGCTCGGCCAGGCAGGCATCTGCACAGCTCGTGCACGTAGCCGCACAGTCGAAACAGTCCTCGATGCATCGCACCAGCAGGTCGCGATCGACGCCGATCGGCCGCGGGTGCTTCTCCAGCATCTCTCGAATAGTCACGTCCTCTCCTTTCGGGTCGTCGGCCACGTTCTACACTCGCGCACGTGGACGCGAGGGAGGCAGCGCAGCGGTGGGCGGACGTCTGGGAGCGCGGCTGGCGCGAGCAGGATCCGGATCCGATCCGGGCGCTCTACGCCGACGGCGCGTTCTGGCAGCAGCACCCGTTCCACGAGCCCGAGCCCGGCTATCTGACCCGCGTGTTCGACGAAGAGGAGTCGGCCGAATGTGAGTTCGGGACGCCGATCGTCGACGGCGACCGTGCTGCCGTCACCTGGAAAGCGCAGACGCGGCTGGTCGACGGCGGCACCGAGGACCTGGTCGGTGTCTCGCTCCTGCGCTTCGACGACGACGGGCTCGTCGTCGAGCAACGCGACATCTGGGTCGACCGCTAGCCGGTCAGAGAACGACTGCGGTCGGGGCAGACTCGTCCAGCTCCGAGCCGACCCGGTTCATCCCCGTCACGCCGATGACGATCGTAAATCCCCGGTCGTCGGGCGTCAGCGTGTAGGTCGCCGCGGATGCCCCTGGGATCGGCACACAGTTCGCGCCGAAAACATCGCAGCGCTCCCACCGGAGAGCGAAGGTGATCGGCGCCGACCCCAGCCAGCTTCCGGGAGCGGCCGTCAGCGTCTGGCCTACCGCCGCGTCGCCGGTGATCGTGGGCGGCTCGATGTCGGCAGGAGGATCCCCGACCAGCACGGGGGAGAGGTCGACGCCGTTGAACCGGTCGAGGTCGACGCAGCCTCTGATCCCCGGAATGCGACCGCAGTTCGTCCACTGCCAGAACGTCCAGCCGAGACCCGCCCAGTTGAGGCCGGGCACCGGCGGCACCAGGGCGCGCGTCCAGCGAGCGACCCAGAGCCCGTGGCCCACGTCCCCGAACTCGGTCGTGTTGGCCATCGCGACTCGCCAGAAGTTCGGCGAGGCGTAGATCACCGGCGGCACCTGCAACCGCCGTTCGGCCTCCTGGAGCCACGACGACGTCCACGAGATCAGTGCTGCCGGCCTGAGGCCGCCGGTCTTCTCGAGGTCGAGCACGGGAGAGAGGTCTCCCGGGCGTGGCCGCGCGACCGCCGCGAAGTGCGCCGCCTGGACCCGGGCGTTGGCCAGCCTGGCCCTGCGCGTGCGACCGGCTGGGCGGGCGAAGTGGTACGCGCCCACCCTCAGCCCCACGGCACTCGCCCCGGCGCGGTACCTCGCGTACGCGCGGTCGGTGCCTCGGGTCCCCTCGGTTGCCTTCACGAAGGCGAACCCGTACCCGGCGGCGGCGACCCGCGGCCAGCTCGTGACGCGGTTCCAGTGTGAGACGTCGAGCCCGCGCGTGCCCGCCCGGCCGGGTGCGACGAGCAGGAGCGCGAGCACCGCAAGTGACGCCGCCACGAACAGGCGACGGCCTTGGACGGTCGATCTCCCCTTGAAGTGACCCACAGGCGACGGGGTAGGCGCGCCGACCCTACCGCAAGACGGCGCGCGTGGTCAGCGCGGCTAGCCCGCCGCCGTTGCCAGCACGTCGCCGCTGGCAAGCACGACCCCGTCCTCGCAGCGAGCCTCGACGAGCCCGCCCTGGAACTGCTGGCGGTAGAGCTGGGCGTAGAAGCCGTCCGCGGCGACCAGCTCCTCGTGCGTCCCGCGCTCGATGATCCGGCCGCGGTCGAGCACGAAGATCACGTCTGCCGAGAGGATCGTCGAGAGCCGGTGCGCGATCGCAACCGTCGTCCGTCCCTCCATCAGCGGCTCGAGCGCGTGCTGCACGAGCCGCTCGCTGCCGGTGTCGAGCGCCGAGGTGGCCTCGTCGAGGATCAGCACCCTTGGGTCCTTGAGCAGCACCCGCGCGATCGCGAGCCGCTGCTTCTCGCCCCCGGACATGCGGTAGCCGCGCTCACCGACCACCGTGTCGTAGCCCTCCGAGAGCTCCATGATCCGGTCGTGGATCGCCGCCGCGCGCGCCGCCGCGTACAGCTCGGCGTCGGAGGCCTCGGGCTTCGCGTAGAGCAGGTTTTCGCGCACGGTCGCGTGGAAGAGATAGGTCTCTTGGGTGACCATCCCGATCGCCTCGGCCAGCGACGAGAGCTGCAGATCGCGGACGTCGTGGCCGTCGAGCTCGACGCTGCCGCGCGTCACGTCGTACAGCCGCGGGATCAGGTACGAGATCGTCGTCTTGCCCGCGCCGCTCGGGCCGACGAGCGCCGCGAGCTGTCCGGGCTCCACCTCGAGCGAGACGTCGTCGAGCGTCCAGGGCCGGGCGCCGTCGGTGTCGGGGGTCTCCTCGTAGCGGAACCAGACGTCGCGAAGCGCGATCTCCCCGCGGACGCGCTCGGCCGGGAGGGCCTCCGCCCCGGGACGGTCGACGATCTCGTGCGGAAGGTCGAGGTACTGGAAGATCCGCTCGAAGAGCGCGAGTGACGACTGAACCTCGACCGAGGTCTGGAGCATGCTCCCGATCGGGAAGAGCAGCCGCGTCTGCAGGGTCGTGAAGGCCACGATCGTGCCGGCGCTCAGGTCCGACCAGCCGGCGACGAGGTAGATCAGCGCCGGCGTGATGGCGAAGAACGACTGGATCAGCGCGAAGAAGCCGCGGCCGACCATCTGCTGGCGCACCTGCAGCCCGGCGAGGCGCACGTTCTCGGCCCGGTAGCGCTCGATCGCGTCGCGCCGCCGGTCGAAGACCTTCGCGAGCAGGATCCCGGAGACCGAGAGCGTCTCTTCGGTCAGGGCGGAGAGCTCCGCGAGTGACTCCTGCGTCTGCCCGGAGATCCGCCGCCGCGCCCGACCCACGCGCCAGGTCAGGTAGACGAACACCGGCACGACGGCCAGGGAGAGCAGCGTCAGCTGCCACGAGAGGATCACCATCGCAATGACCGTGCTGAGCACGGTGACGCTGTTCGAGAGCACCGACGAGGCCGTGTTGGTGACGACGCTCTGAACGCCGCCCACGTCGTTCTGCAGCCGCGACTGCAGCTCGCCGGTGCGCGTGCCGGTGAAGAAGCGCAGCGACATCGACTGCAGGTGCTCGTACAGCCGGTTGCGCAGGTCCTGCATCACGCGCTGACCGACGACGGTGGTCAGGTAGGTCTGCGCGACCGAGATCGCCGCCGAGACGAGCGGGATCGCGACCATCACGGCAACGAGGATGTAGAGCAGGTGCATGTTGCGCTCGCCGCTCGGCGGGAAGAGCGCCTGGTCGAACACGACCTTCGTCAGCAGGGACGGTGCGACGCCGAGCCCCGCGGTGACGAGGATCATCAGCAGCACGACGCCCACCTGCCAGCGGTAAGCCCGGAAGAGCCGCGCGACGCGCGGGATCAGGCGCCGGCCTTCCACTAAACGACTTCGGCGAACTGTGAGAGGGCGTCGATCAGCGAGCGCAGCCGGCGGCCGCGCTCGGTGAGGCGGTACTCGACGCGCGGCGGTCGGGCGTCGATCACCTCGCGCTCGAGGACTCCTGCCTCCTCGAGGTCGGCGAGGCGCTGCGTCAGCGTCGCGGGCGGAATGCTGCCGAGCGCCTGCTGGAACTCGTTGAAGCGCACGGCCCCGCCCTCGTGCGAGACGTAGAGGATCGAGACCGTCCAGCGCCGCTCGAGCAGGTCCGCCGCGCGGCGGACCTGCTCGGGAAGCGGGGCGCAGCTACGACAGCGCATGCGCCCGCTGCGGCTCGAGCGAGAGCTCGAGCACCTCGTCCAGGCTCATCACCGGGTGGAAGTCGATCTCGTTGCGGACGTCCTCCGGGACGTCGTCGAGGTCGGCGCGGTTGCGCTCGGGGATGATCACGTCGGTCAGGCCGGCGGCGTGGGCGGCGAGCGCCTTCTGCTTCAGCCCGCCGATCGGGAGCACGCGTCCCTGCAGCGTGACCTCACCCGTCATGCCGACAGTGTGCTTGACGGGGCGGCCCGTCAGCAGAGAGGCGAGCGCGGTGGTCATCGTGATCCCGGCGCTGGGGCCGTCCTTCGGGATCGCGCCCGCCGGCACGTGGACGTGGAAGCTCGAGTCCTCGAAGTCGTGCTCGTCGAGCCCGAGCTCCTCCGCATGCGAGCGCACGTACGAGAGTGCGATCCGCGCCGACTCCTTCATCACGTCGCCGAGCTGGCCGGTCAGGACGAGCCCGTCCTTGCCGGCCATCCGGGTCGCCTCGACGAACAGCACGTCGCCGCCGGTCCCCGTGACCGCCAGTCCGGTGGCCACGCCGGGGACCGCGGTTCGCTCCGCGGACTCCTGGAAGAAGCGCTGCCGTCCGAGGGCGTCGCGCACTGCGGGCTCGTCGATCGAGATCGGCGGCTCGGCAGTGCCGGAGGCCACGCCCGTGGCGGTCTTCCGCAGCAGCTTGCCGAGCTCGCGCTCGAGCTGGCGGACGCCCGCCTCGCGGGTGTACTGGCTGACGATCAGCTCCAGCGTGCCGTCGTCGATCGAGACCTCGTCCTCGCGCAGACCGGCGCGCTCGCGCTGACGCGGCCACAGGTAGCCGCGGGCGATGGCCGCCTTCTCGTCGACCGTGTAGCCGTCGAAGCGGATCACTTCCATGCGGTCGAGCAGCGGGCCCGGGATCGTCTCAGCGACGTTCGCCGTCGCGATGAAGACGACCTCAGAGAGATCGAGCTCGACGTCGAGGTAGTGGTCGCGGAACGAGTGGTTCTGAGCCGGGTCGAGCACCTCGAGCAACGCGGCCGAGGGGTCGCCGCGCCAGTCGGCGCCGACCTTGTCGACCTCGTCCAGCAGGATCACCGGGTTCATCGTCCCCGCGTCACGCAGCGCGCGCACGAGCCGGCCCGGTAGCGCGCCGATGTAGGTACGGCGGTGGCCCCGGATCTCGGCCTCGTCGCGCACGCCGCCGAGCGACATGCGGACGAACTCGCGGTTGAGGGCGCTGGCGATCGACTCGCCCACCGAGGTCTTGCCCGTCCCAGGCGGTCCGATCAGCGTCAGGATCGCGCCGGAGCGCTTGTCCTCGGCGATGCCGCGTTCCTGGCGCAGCTTCCGCACGGCCAGGTACTCGACGATCCGCTCCTTCACGTCCTCGAGGCCGGCGTGGTCGTTGTCCAGGACCTCGCGCGCGTGCACGGGGTCGAGCCGCTCCTGGGAGCGCTTCCCCCACGGCACGGCGAGCAGCCAGTCGAGGTACGTGCGGATCATCGAGGACTCGCCGCTCTGGTCGCCCATTCGCTCCAGGCGGCCGACCTCGCGCTCGGCCTGCTCGCGGACCTCGTCGGGCAAGTCCGCCTCGGCGATCTTGCTGCGATAGTCCTCCGAAACCGAGGCGTCGTCCTCGCCCAGCTCCTTGCGGATCGATTCCAGCTGGCGGCGCAGGATGTACTCGCGCTGCTGCTTCTGGGCGCCTTCCTCGACATCGTCGCGGATCCGCTGGCGGATCTGCAGCTCGGCGAGCCGCTCGCGCTGGATGCGCAGGGCGAGCTCGAGCCGCTCGACGACGTCGACCGCCTCCAGCAGCTCGATTCGCTTCTCGAAGGTGGTCTCGGGTGCGTAGGCGGCGGTGTCGGCGAGCGTGCCGATCTCGCGAATCGAACGCACGAACGCGGAGATGCGCCCGTCGTCGCCGCGCAGCTCCAGAATCTCTTCCACGACCGCGCGGTACTCGGTTTCGAGGTCGCGGGTCTTGATGCCCGGAGGCTCCTCGTCGGGATGCTCCTGCACCTCGACGCGAAGCCGGCCCTGAGCATCGGTGTGGGCGGCGCCCGCGATCCCGCGGTGCAGCCCCATGAGCGTGGCGGCGGTGACGCCGCCGGGCATCCGCGCCCGCTCACCGACCTCGGCGACGGTGCCGACCTTTGCGTACTCGCCCTCGTGGCGCGGCACGAGCAGCACGCGCTCCTCGTCGCCGACATCTACGGGGATCGTCACGTTCATGTTCGGGAAGACGACGATGTCGTCCAGGGGAACCAGTAACAGCGTGCTCAAGATGCTCATCCTCTCTGTCGTAGCTATGACAGAAAGAGTAGCTTCAGAAAGTGAAGTGCCGTCGGCTGTTGCCGCCCCGGTGTGGGCGCGGTCGTTGGAGAGAGAACCCTCGCCTGGGCAAGCGTTCAGGAATGAAGCTCCTATGACCTGTCAAGCCATCAGCGGGTCCTGTTGTTGAAGGAGCCGGTAGAGGTGGCGCGCGAGGTAGCGCTTTAGTAGCCGGGTCGCGTCGCGGTGGCTCTTGCCCTCGGCGATCCGTCTGGCGATG
>JBKPAM010000021.1:0-54600 GCA_046726435.1 Actinomycetota bacterium | reverse complement strand
CGGTGGACGATCTCGTCGCTGGAGATCGTCTCGGCGCCGTGGCGCCCGAAGGCGGCGAGAGCCTCGCTCTTCCCGGCTCCGATCCCGCCCGTGACGGCGACGGCGACCGGTCGGGCCAACGCTACGGGCGCTCTGCGGGCGGCTCGGGCTCGGCCGGTGGCTCCGGTTCGGGCTCGGCGGAGGCCGCAGGCTCCGCGGGCGCCTCAGCCGCGGGCGCCTCGGGCTCGACAGGCGCCTCGGCTGCCGGTGCCGCGGGCTCAGGCTCGGGCTCTACAGCGTCGACTTCGGCCTCGGCTTGAGGCGCCGGCGCGGGCGCCAGCTGCTCGGCCTCCGGGGCGACCTCGCCCTCGGCGGCCGGCTCGGCGCCCTCGGGGAAGACCTCCTCCGAGAGATCGAGGTTCGGCGTCCCCTCGACCGCCTCGGACTCGTCGGCGCGCTGCTGCACGCCGCCGCCCTCGACCCGCTTCAGCGAGAGCGAGAGCCGCCGTCGCTCGGCGTCGACCTCGATGATCTTCGCGCGGACGAGATCGCCCTGAGAGACGACCTCGCGCGGATTCTCGACGTGATGCTGTGCGAGCTCCGAGATGTGAACGAGCCCCTCGACCCCGGGCATGATCTCGACGAAGGCGCCGAAGGTCACGACCTTCGTCACCTTGCCCTCGACCTCGTCGCCCTCGTGGTAGGTCTCGAGCACCTGCTGCCACGGGTCGGACTGTGTCTGCTTCAGGCCGAGTGAGATCCGCTGCCGCTCGCGGTCGATGTCGAGCACCTTGACCTTGACGTCCTGGCCGATCTCGAGCACCTCGGACGGGTGGTTCACGTGGCTCCACGAGAGCTCGGAGATGTGGATCAGGCCGTCCATCCCGTCGAGGTCGACGAAGGCGCCGAAGTCGACGATGTTGGAGATCTGGCCGTCGACGACGTCGCCGGGGTTCAGCCGGTCGAGGATCGCCTGCCGCATCTCCTTGCGCTCGTCCTCGAGCACCGCGCGGCGCGAGAGGACGACGTTGTTGCGCGAGCGGTTGAGCTCGATCACCTTCGCGCGCAGCTCCTGGCCGAGAAACTCGTCCAGGTCCTGCACGCGGCGGATGTCGACCAGCGAGGCGGGCAGGAAGCCGCGCACGCCGAGGTCGAGGATCAGGCCGCCCTTGACGACCTCGATCACGCGGCCGGTGACGGGCTCACCGGACTCGGCCGCCTGCTCGATCGCCTTCCAGGCCATCTCGAAGCGGGCGCGCTTCTTGGAGAGGATCAGCCGGCCCTCGGCGTCCTCCTTCGTGAGCACGAGCGCGTCGATCTCGTCCCCGACGCTGACCTCGTCCGCCGGGTTCACCGAGCGCCGGATCGACAGCTCGATGACCGGGATCACGCCTTCCGACTTGTAGCCGATGTCAACGAGCACCTCGTCCTTGTCGACCCGGACGACGGTGCCGTGAACGACCTCGCCCTCGTTGATCGTCGGGAAGGTGGCGTCGTAGTTGGGCACGCGCTCACCGTCCTCCGTCGTCGTCCAGACCGAGGCGTCGTCGAGCTGCGTTTCCTCTCTGTTCACGGTTTCACTGGCCATCGAAGAAGTCGGTCAGTATAGCCGCGGGTCGTTTCACGACTCGCTTCGCGGCCGAGTCAGCGAGTGACGACGAACGTGCTCGAGCCGAGCAGTGATCCGTAAACCCCCCGACTCCGTGGACCGCGGCCCGGCCACACGTACCACGTGTATCGGCCGGCCCGAAGCGCGCGGAGCCGACCCCCGAAGGCCCAGGGCGAGGAAAGCCGGAGGCGGGCGGAGGATGGCCATGTGCTGAACACCTTTTCACCACCCCTCCAGAGCTGAATGTTGTAGTAGCTCGTTCCGGGCACCGGCAGCCATGCGAACAGAAGCGAGTGCCGGGAACGCAGCCGCGCGTTCAGCGGGGGCGCATACAGTGCCGGTCGAGGCATCGCCGAGAGCCTCTTCACCACGGAGTTCCCCGCTGCATCCAGCGCCCTCAGCGTGTAGCGGTACCTGACCCCGTTTCTAACCGCACGGTCGGTGAACCGCGGTCGAACGCCCTCGTAGACGGCGCTCGAGCGCTTGCCGCCTTTCCCCGGCGAGCGCGTGAGAAGGAAGTGGGCGTCGCTGGAGGCCTTCCAGCGCAGGCCTACGAGCCGGGAGCCGGTTCGAACTACGATCCTCTTGAGTTTCGGGGGCGTCTCGTCGTACTTGAGGACGACAGTGGAGAGGCTGCTGTTGCCGGCGACATCGGTACATCCGCCGTTCAGCGTCGCGCGGGCGCTCTCCGGGCCGCTGTATGTGACGGACGTGCAGGACGCGATGCCCGACATGGCATCCCGGCCGCTCCAGGTCACCGCGACAGGATGGTTGTACCAGCCGTTCCGGTCGGGTGCGCGCGAGGCGCTGGCGCTCACGCCCGCCGGGGGATTGGCATCGATCTTGATCGCCCCGGTCGTGACCGAGGTCGTACCATTGTCGCTCGACGCCGTGCACGTTCGGGCGGTTCCGGGGCTCGGTCCGTTGATGACCGTCGTCTCACAGCCCATCGTGAGAATGAAGAGGGCCTCAGGGTCGCGCACTGTCCAGCGAAGCACCACGTGGTCGCCGTCCTTGCTGCCGCGGTACCAGCCACTCGTACCGCGGATACCGTCGATCGCGTACGTGACGATCGGCGGCGTGTCCTGATCGATGGTCGTCCCCGCCGTCGCGGGCGCGAACAGCGCGAGACTCACGAGCGCGAACAGAGCAACCAACCGACGACCGCCCCTCGACGATTCGCTCTGCCGCAGCCACGATCTCACCCGCGAGACCAATGACCGACCCCCCGCCGCCTGTATTCACTTCGAGGCTACTCCCGCTGCGCGGAGGCGTCAATGTGCGTGAAGTCGAGCCCGCCGCCGTGGTGGGCATGCACGCCACGGCCTCAGGCGCCCGCCACGGCTCTCAGCGTTTGGCGTCGTTCCAGTCCTCGCCGACGCCCACGTCGACCTCGAGGGGCGGGTCGAGCGGGTAGGCCGCGCACATCTCCTCGCGCACGAGGCTCTTCACGGCCGAGACCTCGGCCTCTGGCACCTCGAGCAGCAGCTCGTCGTGCACCTGCAGCACGAGGCGGGCCGCGCGTCCCTCGTCGCGCAGGCGGCGGTGGATCGAGACCATCGCTTTCTTGATCACGTCCGCGGCGGTGCCCTGCATCACCGAGTTGACGGCGAGCCGCTCGCCCAGGCCGCGGGTCTGGCGGTTGGAGGCGCGGATCTCGGGCACAGGGCGACGGCGGCCGAGCAGCGTCGTCACGTAGCCGTCGCGCTCGGCCTGCTCGATCGTGCGCTGGATGAAGTCCTGCACGTGCGGGAAGCGGGCCAGGTACGCGTCGATGTAGGCCTGGGCCTCCTCGCGCGGGATCTCGAGGTTCTCCGAGAGCCCGAAGGCGGAGATCCCGTAGATGATCCCGAAGTTCACCATCTTGGCGACGTTGCGCTCGTCCTTCGTAAGGGTCGCGCGCTCCTTGCCGAGCACCTCCGCCGCCGTGGCGGCGTGGATGTCCTCTCCTGCCTCGAAGGCCTCGCGCAGCTTCGGCTCGCCGGAGACGTGCGCGAGGATGCGCAGTTCGACCTGCGAGTAGTCGGCCGAGAGCAGCTTGTGGCCGGGCTCGGCGACGAAGGCGGAGCGGATCTCGCGCCCGAGCTCGCTGCGGATCGGGATCGCCTGCAAGTTCGGGTTCGTGGTCGAGAGCCGGCCGGTCGCCGCGACGGCCTGGTTGAAGGTCGTGTGCAGGCGGCCGTCCTCGCCGATCATCGACGGCAGCGGGCCGAGGTAGGTGTTGAGCAGCTTCGAGTACTCGCGCCACTCCTCGATCACACCGACGAGCTCGTGCTCGCCGCGGATCGAGCGTAGGACGCGGGTGTCGGTCGAGTAGCCGGTCTTGCCCTTGCGGCCGGGAGTGAGCTCGAGCTTGTCGAAGAGGATCCTGGCCACCTGCTGCGTCGAGCCGAGCATGAACTCCTCGCCCGCGAGCTCGTACGCGCGTGCCTCGAGCTCTTCGACCCGGTCGGCGAGGCGGGCGGTGATCTCGCCCATGCGGTACGTCTCGACCTTGACGCCCGCGGCCTCCATGGCCGCGAGCACTTCGGTGAGCGGCAGCTCGATCTCGCGGTAGAGCGGCTCCTCGCCACGCTCGCGGACGCGCTCGAGCAGGGGGTCGCGGAGTCGCAGCGTCGCCGCGGCGTGCCGGATCAGCATCGCGGTCCCTTCCTCGGCCTCCGGCACGGGCAGGAGCTCGATTCCGTACTCGGCGGCAAGGTCGTCGAGCTCGTACTCGGCCCGCCCTGGCTCGATCAGGTACGCGAGGATCATCGTGTCGTCGACGGCCTCGACCCGGAGCGACTTCGCGTCGTGTACCACGAGCTCGCCGTCCAGTCGGGCCGGCCGGGGAGAGACGACGACCTCGTTCCCGGCCGCTGCCGCGACGCGCCCGTCGTCGCCGGAGACCGCGACCGGGCCGCGAGCAGGTAACAGACTGTTCGTTGCTTCCTCTCGCCACGGGACCTCGACGCCCGTGGCCTTGACCGCCGCCGCGGGCACAGCCTCGTCGAGCTCGTCCACACGGTTCAGCAGGTTGCGGAACTCGAACCGCCTGAACATCTCCTTCAGCTGCGAGCGGTCCGGCGGGGAGAGCACGAGCTCGGCCGGGTCGGAGCCGAGCTCGAGATCGCGGCGCATCGTCGCCAGCTGCTTCGCCGCGAGCGCCTGCTCCGCGTGCGCCGAGATCGCCTTCGAGCGCGCCGGAGTCAGCTCGTCCACATGCGCGAGAACCTCTTCGAGCGAGCCGTACTGGGCGATCAGCTGCCCCGCGGTCTTGTCGCCGATCCCGGGGACGCCGGGGATGTTGTCGGAGGGATCGCCCTTCAGCCCGATGAAGTCCGGCACCTGCTCGGGCTGGATGCCGAGCCGCAGCTCGACGCGCTCCGGGGTGTAGACGTGCACGTCGGAGACGCCGCGCGGGGTCATCATCAGGGCGACGTTGTCGGTCACGAGCTGGAACGCGTCGCGGTCGGTCGAGACGACCGTCGTCTTGATCCCGGCCTCGTCGGCGAGGTGCGCGAGCGTGGCGATCACGTCGTCGGCCTCCCAGCCGTCGAACTCGAGGTTGCGGTAGCCGAAGGCCTCCACGATCGGCCGGAAGTACGGGAACTGCTCGCGCAGCAGGCCGGGCATCGGCTTGCGCTCGATCTTGTAGGTCTCGAGCAGCTCGGTGCGGTGGACGGGCCGTGTGTCCCAGGCCACCGCGACGCCCTTCGGCCGGTAGTCCGACAGCAGCTTGAAGAGCATGTTCGTGAAGCCGAGGAGCGCGTTGGTCGAGAAGCCCTCGCTCGTCGCCAGCTCCTCCGGCAGCGCGTAGAAGGCCCGGTAGGCGAGGTTGTTGCCGTCCACCAGGAAGAGGTCGGAATCGCGCGCGGGGCCGTCGTCGAGCTGGAGCTCCGCTCCCGTCAGCGTCTTCGGAGACATCTTTGCGAGTCTACGTCCGATGGCTCGCCTCGAAGTCGTTCCGTTTTCCGACGAGCACCTGGACGCGGCGGCAGGGCTGCTCGCGGCTCGCCACGCCCGCCACCGAGCGGTCGAGCCGCTGCTCTCGCCGCGTTACGAGGAGCCCTCCGCCGCCCGTGAGGAGGTCGATCTGATCTGGCGCACGGAAGGCGCGTCCGGGGCCGCGGCGCATCGCGACGGCCGCGTCAGCGGGTTCCTGATCGGCGCTCCGCGCGAGAATCCGGTCTGGGGCGACAACGTCTTCGTCGAGGCTTCGGGCCATGCAGTCGAGGAGGCGGAGGACGTTCGCGACCTCTACGGAACCGCGGCCGCCCGCTGGGTCGACGAGGGCCGCACGCGCCATTCGGTGATCGCCCCGACGCATGACGCCGCGCTGCTCGCTGCGTGGTGGCGGCTGAGCTTCGGGCAGCAGCAGGGCCACGGGATCCAAGAGGTCCCGCTGCGAACCGAGGTCGCCGTGCCGGACGGCTACGAGATCCGCGGCCCGCGTGAAGACGAGATCGAGCAACTGATCGACGTCGACCTGGCGCTGCCGGACCACCAGCGGCTTTCTCCAGTGTTCGGCAGCGATCAGACCTATTCGCGCGACGACTCGCGACAGGAGTGGCTGGAGACGTTCGCCTCGGGCGTGGAGACGATCCTGATCGGCGCCACCGGCGGTCGCCCCGTCGCCTGCTGGGCGCTCGTTCCCGCCGAGCGCTCGAACGAGCACCGCGGCCTGGCGCGGCCCGACCACGCCTGCCACCTCGGCTTCGCGGTCACGCTGCCGGAGTCTCGCGGCAGCGGCATCGGCGTCGCCCTGACGCAGGCTGCGCTCGCCTGGGCCGCGGAGGAGGGCTACCCGACGATGATCACCGACTGGCGCGTCACGAACCTGCTCGCCTCGCGGTTCTGGCCGAGGCGCGGCTTCCGCACCAGCTTTCTGCGGCTCTACCGCTCGATTCCGTAGTGCAACGCGTTCCGCTGCTGTTCGGCACGCGCCTGACGGTCGTGGACGCACCCGATGACGCGGTCGTGCTGCGGCCGCCTCCTCCGGGCGAGGCCGCAGCCGACGTTCGGGCCGCGGTGCGTGATGCGCTCAGGTTCCCGCTGGCCGGCGCTCCGCTCGAGGCGCTGGCGACGCGCGGCGGCAGGGCGACGATCGTGGTCGAGCCCCCCGCGCTGCCGCTTCCGGGGGCGCTGCACGACGACCCGCGCCAGGACGCGCTCGCAGCCGCCTCGCTGGAGCTGGAGCGCGCCGGCGTGCCGACGGGTCGCCAGACGCTGCTCGTCGCGTCGGGGCTCACCCGCCGGCCGGACCCGAGGGACCTCGAGCCGCTCGGGATCGTGTCGCCCGACTTCGCGCGGCGGTTCCACGGCCGGGTCGCGGTCCACGACGCCGAGGATCCCGACCTCGTGGAGCTCGGGCCGGCGGGAAACACACCGCTGCGCGTTCACCGGGCGCTCTTCGACACGGACCTCGTGCTGACGGTCAGCGGCGCCGAGACCATTCTCCACGGCGGCCCCGCGCTGCTGCTCGGCTGCGGGAGCCCCGAGGCGCTGCGCGCGGCCACGGCGTCCTCGCTGCTCGAGACCGGCGCTTCGGAGGGATGGCGCCTGGCAGTCGACCTCGAGCGCCGTCTTGCTGGCCGCGTGCCGCTGATCGGGTCATCGCTCGTGCTCGACCAGCCGCGCTTCGGCGCCGCGGCCCGAGGCTACCCCTACGACCCCAATGCGGGCGAGCGGATCGCGCGCTCCCCGTTCCGCCGTGGCTTCACGCTGCTCCCCGGCTTCGCCCGCAGCCGCATCTTGCGGTCGATTCGGCGCGACCTGAGCGCGACCACAGCGTTCGCCGGACCGCCTTCGGTCGCCCACGCCGAGGCGCTCCTGCGGGCGGTGGAAGCCCGGTCGGCAACGCTCGACGACCGGCTCGACGCGCTCGTGATCGGGATCCCGCGGACGACGCCGCACCTACCGCGCGAACGTCCGAACCCGCTGCTGGCGGCCTATCTCGGGCTCGGGCTCGCCCTGCGGCTGTGGCGCGAGGCATTCCCGCTCGTGGACGGCGGCACCGCGATCCTCCTCCACAGCTTCCACCGGCACTTCTCCCATCCGACCCAACAGCCATACCGCGCGATCTTCCAAGCGCTCGGGACCGGGCCGCGCGAGCCCGAGGAGCTCCGAAGCGCCGAGCGCGCGGCCGCCCAGGACGAGCGCGCGATAGCCGCCTACCGCGAGGGCCGGAGCTGCCATCCACTGCTCCCCTTCGCCGACTGGGCGGGCTGCGCTCCGACGCTCGGGCGGCTCGGGTCGGTGATCGTCGCGGAGTGCCGCGACGCCGTCGCTGCAAGGCAGCTCGGGTTCGTCCCCGCCCGCGGCCTCGGCGCGGGGCTGGAGATGGCCCACGGCCGCGCCGGCGGCCGGGCGCGCGTCGGTTACCTCTTGTCTCCTCCCTATTTTCCGATCCGGGTTTCTTCGGCTTAGAGAATCGCCGAGAGGAACTGCTTCGTCCTGTCCTCCCGGGGCGCCTCGAAGAAGTGCTCCGGCGACCCCTCCTCGATGATCCGTCCGTCGTCCATCATCAGCACCCGGTCGGCGGCCTCCCGCGCGAACCCCATCTCGTGGGTGACGACGATCATGGTCGTCCTGAAGTCGAGCGCCAGGCCCTTCATCACGTCGAGCACCTCGCCGACGAGCTCCGGGTCGAGGGCTGACGTGGGCTCGTCGAACAGCATCAGCTTCGGCTTCATCGCCAGGGCGCGCGCGATTGCGACCCGCTGCTGCTGGCCACCGGACAGCTGCGACGGGTAGATGTCGAGCTTGTCGGCGAGCCCCACCCGTTCGAGGAGGACAGCGGCCTGCTTGGCGGCCTGGCGCTTCGGCACCTTGCTCACGTGAATTGGCGCCTCGATTACGTTCTCGAGCGCCGTCATGTGCCCGAAGAGGTTGAACCGCTGGAAGACCATGCCGATCTCCGAGCGGTCCCGGCAGACCTCCGCGTCACGCTGTTCGTAGATCTTGTCCCCGACCTGGCGATAGCCAACGAGGTCGCCGTCGACCCAGAGCCGGCCGGAGTCGATCTTCTCCAGGTGGTTGATGCAACGAAGGAAGGTGGACTTTCCCGAGCCGGAGGGCCCGATCATGCACACGACCTCACCCTCTTGCACCTCGAGGGAGACGCCCTTGAGCACGCGCAGGCGGCCGAAGCGCTTGTGCACTCGCTCGGCCTTGACCATGGGAACACCGGCCGTCATGGGCTCACTCGAACTCGTGACGGACGCGGAGGTTGCGCCGAAGGCGCTGGAGGGGCGTCTCGGGCAGCTCTCGGGTGGCGCCGCGCCCAAAGTAGCGCTCGACGTAGTACTGCCCGAACGAGAGGATGCTCGTGACGATCAGGTACCAGATGCTCGCCACGATGAGCAGCGGAATCGTGCGGTAGTTGACGGCGTAGATCAGCTGCACCGAGTAGAGCAGCTCCGTAACAGCGATGACGCTGACCAGGGAGGTCGTCTTCAGCATCGAGATCGTCTCGTTGCCCGTCGGCGGGATGATCACGCGCATCGCCTGAGGCAGCACGATTCGTCGCATCGTCAGCAGCCGCGTCATGCCGAGGCTCTGGGCGGCCTCGGTCTGACCCTCCTCGACCGAGATGATTCCGGCTCGCACGATCTCCGCCATATAGGCGCCCTCGTTCAGCCCGAGCGCGAGCATACCGGCGACGAACGGAGTGATCAGCGACGCCGCAGTGAAGTGCGCGAACTGCGGCCCGCCGAAGGGTAGCCCTAGCGAAAAGCGCGGGTAGAGGGCGCTGATGTTGTACCAGAACAGGATCTGAACCAAGACCGGCGTGCCGCGGAACAACCAGATGTAAATCCAGCTCGCGCCGGAGACGAGGGGATTCGGTGAAAGCCGCATCACCGCGAGCACGATCCCGAGCACGATCCCGATCGCCATCGAGATGACCGTGAGCTCGAGCGTCACAACGAGGCCGTGCAGGACTCGGCTCGAGAAGAAGTAGTGGCGAATGATCCCCCACTCGAAGTGGGAGTTCACGGCCATCGAGTCGGCGAGTGCGACGACGACGTAGACGACTATGGCGGCCGCGACCCAACGCCCGGGGTGGCGCACCGGGATCGCCTTGATCTCGTCGGGCCTGACCGGTTCGGCAGTGTCGCTTGTCGCCATCGGGGCCCTATGAACGGCGGCGGCTAGCTGATCGCGCCGTTGATCTTCGGATTCGTTATCGCGCCCTTCTGGACGCCCCACTTGGTCAGGATCGCCGTGTACTTGCCGTTCGACATCAGCACCTTCAGCGCGGCCAGGATCGGCTTGGCCATTCCGTTCCCCTTAGGGATCGCGATCCCGTAGGGCGCGGTGTTGTAGGCCGCGCCCGTCAGCTTGAACTGCCCGTTCGACTTCTGGACGATGTAAGCCGCGACGGGCGAGTCGGCCATGCCCACCTGCTGCCGCCCGCTCGAGATCGCGAGGTTGGCTGCGTTCTGGTCCGGGTAGACGGCGACCTTCACGCCCGCCTTCCCGGCGGCTTTGCACTTCCCGTTCTGAGCTTGCGCGTCCATCGCCTGGGTCGTGCCGCTCTCGACTCCGACCGAGTGGCCGCAGAGATCGGCGAGCCCGGTGATCGTCGGCCCTCCCTGGGCCTTCACGTAGAACGACGTGCCGGCCGAGAAGTAGGTGACGAAGTCAACGACCTTCTGGCGCGCCTTGGTGTCGGTGAACGAGGACATGCCGAGGTCGTACTTGCCGGAGCTGAGGCCCGGGATGATGGTGGCGAAGGTCGCGTTGACAACCTTGACCTTGACGCCCATCACGGCGGCGAGAGCCTTAGCGAGATCCGCGTCCATGCCTTCGACGGTTGTCCCGTTCGAGCCGATGAATTCGTTGGGGGCATAGGTCGCGTCGGCGGCAACCTTCAGCGTCTTCGACTTGTACTTGCTCGGGACGAGGGCGACCACCTTCGAGTCGGCGCCCGAGGAGGCGGCCGAGGTCGTGGTCGTCGCGGTCGTCGTGCTCGAGCTCTTCTTCCCACCACCGCCACACCCGGCCGCGAGCGTGGCGATGACCAGAATCGAGAGGATCGAGCAGAGGGCGGTCGTCGGGCGATGCATGATGGTCCCCTTCCGTTCGCTGGTGCCGGAGCGCCTGCGAGTTCCGACGAATGGCCTCAGATCGTACTTCGTGCGGCCTTACTCCTCGCCGAGGTAGGTCTTGCGGACCTGCTCGTTGTCCCGCAGGGTCTTGGCGTCGTCGGTAAGGGCGACGTGGCCGGTCTCGAGCACGTAGCCGCGGTCGGCGGCATCGAGCGCCATGAGCGCGTTCTGCTCGACGAGGAGGATCGTCGTTCCCTGCTCGTTGATCTCGTGGATGATCTCGAAGATCTTCTCGACGAAGATCGGCGCGAGGCCCATCGACGGCTCGTCGAGCATCAGTAGCTTCGGTCTCGCCATCAGCGCGCGGCCGATCGCGCACATCTGCTGCTCGCCGCCTGACAGCGTTCCCGCGCGCTGGCTCTTGCGCTCCGCCAGGCGCGGGAAGAGGCCGTAGACGCGGTTGAGGTCCTCTCGGATCTCCTTGCGGTCGTTCCGCTGGAAGGCGCCCATCTCGAGGTTCTCGAGCACCGACATGTGCGGGAACAGGCGCCGTCCCTCCGGCGACTGCGAGATGCCCATGCCGACGATGTCGTGCGGTGGGCGGCGCGTGATGTTCCTGCCGCGGAAGGTGATCGTCCCCTCACGGGGTTGGTTGAGGCCGTTGATCGAGCGCAGCGTCGTCGACTTGCCCGCGCCGTTGGCGCCGATCAGCGTGACGACCTCGCCCTCCCGGACCTCGAGCGAGATTCCCTTCAGCGCCTCGATCGTCCCGTAGAAGGTGTGGATGTTCTCGACCTGAAGGACGACCTCGCCGTTCGTCTTCGAGGTCGTGCTCACTGCGTTGCCGCCTTTCCGAGGTAGGCCTCGATCACGCGCTCGTCCTTTTGGACCTCGAGCGGCGTGCCCTCGGCGATCTTCTCGCCGTAGTCCAGCACGGTCACGCGCTCGGAGATGCCCATCACGACTTTCATGTCGTGCTCGATCAGCAGGATCGCGATCGACCGGTCCTGGCGCAGCTTCGCGACGAAGCTCATGAAGGTCACGGTCTCCTGCGGGTTCATCCCCGCGGTCGGCTCGTCGAGCAGGAGCAGCTTCGGCTCGGTGGCCAGCGCGCGCGCGACCTCGAGCCGCCGCTGGTCGCCGTACGCGAGCGACTCGGCCAGCTCGTCGTCCACTCTGCGCAGTCCGGAGAAGGCGAGCAGCTCGCGCGCCTTCTCGCGCGCCTCCCGCTCCTCACGTCGCACCCGCGGCGTGCGGATGACAGAGCCGACGATCCCGCCCTTCAGCCGCGAGTGCATTCCCACGAGCACGTTCTCGAGCGCGGTCATCTGCGGGAACAGCCGGATGTTCTGGAACGTCCGCCCCACGCCGAGCTTCGTGATCGCGTGCGGCGGCATATTCGTCACGTCGGAGCCGTCGAAGACGATCTGCCCGGCTGTGACCTTGTAGAGCCCGGTGAGCGCGTTGAAGAAAGTCGTCTTGCCCGCGCCGTTGGGGCCGATGAGGCTGACGACCGAGTCTCTCGGGATGGTGAAGGTGAGGTCGTTGACGGCGATCAGGCCGCCGAACTCCTTGCGCACGTCCGACGCGACGAGCAGGTTGCCGTTCGCGCTCATCCTCGCGGCACGCTCCCCGCCGCCCCGCGCTCGCCGGCTCCCGGCTCGTCCGCGCCGCGCATCTCGTAGATCGGCTCGTCGAGCGGCCCGTGGCCGCCCTCCTCGATCTCGCGTTTTCGCCTTGCCTCGGGAATCAGGCCCTGGGGCCGGAACATCATCATCAGCACGATGATCACCCCGTAGATGCCGAACTGGTACTTCGCCACCTCGATCTGGTGGCTCGCCGGAAAGATGTTGTCGTTCAGCCAGGTGCCGATGTTCGCCAGGCCCTCGACGTTGAGCCAGGCCAGGATGGCCCCCGCGATGGTGACGCCCCAGATCGAGCCCATCCCGCCGAGGATCACCATGCAGAGCAGGAAGACCGAGATGTTGAAGCTGAACTGGCTCGGGAACGCGCCGGCGTTGAAGCTCGCGATGTACGCGCCCGCAGCCCCGCCGAAGAAGGCGCCGATCGCGTAGGCCCAGGTCTTCGTCCGCATCAGCGGGACACCCATCGCGCCGGCGGCCGTCTCGTCCTCGCGGATGGCGATCCAGGCCCGGCCGAGGCGGGAGTCGCGCAGCCGGATGCAGCAGAAGATCGTCACCAGGAGGAGCGCGAGCCCGGTCCAGAAGAAGAGCCGGTCGGCGGTGAACTCCTGCTGGTAGCTCGCCGGTAACCCAAGTGCATCCTTGAGCCTGTTGCCGAAGCCGGGCGAGTCGATCGGGCTGATCCCGAAGGTGCCGTGAGTGAGGTCGAAGCCGTGCAGGCTGTCGGCGTTGCGGACGAACTGCGGGATGATCTCGCCGAAGCCGAGCGTGACGATCGCCAGGTAATCGCCGCGCAGGCGCAGCGTGGGCAGGCCGATCAGGATGCCTCCCATCGCCGTGAGCAGCCCGGCGAGCAGGAGCACGAGCCAGATCGAGATGTGGATCCCGCGTGCATCGTGCGTGACGCCGACCGAGCCGAAGTGGAACTTGACCTGCTGGAACTGGCCGGACGCGAGCCAGCCGGCCGTGTAGGCGCCGATCGCGTAGAACGCGACGTAGCCCAGGTCGAGCAGGCCGCAGTAGCCGACCACGACGTTGAGCCCAACCGCCATCGTCGTGAAGACGAGGATCGTCACCGCCGAGCGGATCGACGGAAACGAGTAGATCAGCGGCACGTTTCCCGTCGGGAGGCTGGCGAGGTAGAACGGATAGCAGGCGACGAGCGCGATCAGCAGCACCGCCGGAGTCCAGGAGCGGGCCTTCCGCGGCAGCTGCAGCCACTGCGCCTGCACGTCGTCCAGGTGGCTCCAGTGCACGACGCGCCCGCGCTGTTCGCGGAGGGACGTCCTGAGCTCATGCCTTCGCCTGGGCACTACGCGCCCTCCGGCGTGCGTTCGCCGAGCAGGCCCTCGGGCCGGAAGACGAGGATCGCGATCAGGATCCCGAACACGATCGAGCGCGTCCAGTCGCTGCCGGGAGCGAACCAGGCGAGGCCCTCGTTGAACGCCTGGATCAGGCCGATGATGATCGCCCCGAGCACGGCTCCGGTCAGGTTTCCGATCCCGCCGAGGACGGCCGCCGTGAAGGCGATCAGGCCGAGCTCGAAGCCGGTGTCGTAACGGATGTTGAACTCGACGAGGAACAGGACCGCGCCGACTCCCGCCAGCCCTCCCGCGAGCAGGAAGGTGAAGGAGATCGTGCGGTTGACGTTGATCCCCATCATCGCCGAGGCCTCGGGGTCCTGGGAGGTCGCGCGCATTGCCTTGCCCTGGCGGGTGCTCTTGACCAGCCAGCTCAGGAGCACGAGTACCGGCGCGGTGACGAGGAGCACGAACAGCGCCTGGTAGTTGTAGTGGACGCCGCCCACGTGGAAGACGTCGTTCTCGGAGACCAGGGGCGGGATGCTGCGGAAGTTCACGCCGAAGATCGCCAGCGAGATGTTCTGCACGATGAACGACATCCCGACCGCCGTGATCAGCACCGCCAGGCGGGGGGCCGAACGCAGGCGCCGGTAGGCGACGCGCTCGATCGACGCGTTGACGGCTGCCCCGAAGACCATCGCGATCGCGAAGGTCGCGAGGAGTCCCCCCAAGATCGTGAGCGTGCCCGAAGTCTCGTCGAGGCCGAAGGTCGTGGCGATCAGGTAGCTCGCGAACAGGCCCGTGAGCGCGAAGACGTCGCCGTGGGCGAAGTTGATCAGCTGCAGGATCCCGTAGACGAGCGTGTAGCCGAGAGCGACCAGCGCGTAGACGGCACCGGTGGTCAGGCCGATCAGGAACACGTTGCAGAAGGACGTCGGGTCCTTGATCGCGTTGACCACGAGCCAGGCAATCAGCAGCGCAACGAGCCCCAGGCCGATGAGCGACAAGGTCGCCGGCCGCTGGCGTCCTCGAAGCGCGCCGCTCCGAGTGGGTTCGGTGCGTGCCTCTACCGCGATCCTCGGGATTCTAAAGCGGCGAGGGAGGGCGTTTGCCCTCCCTCGCGTCGGTCAACGTCTCGAGGTGCGGCTAGCCTGCTGCTTCCTTCCGCGCGGCTTCGACCAGCTTCGGGTCGGGCCCCGTGGTGAGCAGCGTCTGCAGGTGGTTCGTGCCGTTGTAGATCGTGAAGAGCACAGCCGCACCCTTCGCGCCGCTGAGGTCACCGTTCTTGTTGAACGAGAACGAGCCGATGAGGCCGTTGTCGACCTTGGTGGCGTAGACCTTCGAGATCACGTCGGAACGGGTTGCGTCCGACTTTTCGATCGCGTTGAGCAGGACCTGCGCGGCCTGCGCACCGAGGATCGCGTACGGATCGACCGGCTTGCCGTTGAGCTGCGACTTGAAGCCGTTGATGAACTTCAGTGCGGCTCCCTTGTACTGGTCGATACCAACGCCGGCGACGCTGAAGAACGCGCCCTTCGCGTTCGGCGTGCCGCCTTCCGCCCGGCTGAAGATCGCGTCGGTCGTGAAGCCGTCCGGCAGCATCAGCATCACGCCGCTCTGCGGATTCGCCGCGTTCGCGCCGAGCACGGCGACCTTGTCGTTGATCAGCTGGCCGCTGTTCTCGTCGATGAGGCCGCCGATGAAGATTGCATCCGGGTTCTGGTTCTTGATCCGCGTGAACAGCGCCTGGAAGTTGGCCTGCTTCGGGTCGTAGGCCGTGAAGCCCGTGACGGTCATTCCCGCTGCCTTCGCCGCGCCGGCGAAGTTCTTCGCGACGCCGAGGCCGTAGGCTTCCTTGTCGTTCAGTATCGAGACGCGCTTGACGCCCCTACCCGCGAGGAACTTCGCGTCGACAGCGCCCTGGTTCGGGTCGCTCGGCGCTACGCGGGCATAGTTGCGCTTGCCGCTCGGGTAGTACTTCTCAGGCTCGTCGCCCGCGCACGGCTCGGTCAGGCAGCCGTACGTGTTCGCCGGCGAGAGCAGCAGCAGCCCGCCGCCCGGGGCCTGGTTCAGCACCGGGATCTCGATCGCGGCACAGCCCGAGTTGAACGTGCCGATCACGCCGAGGAGCTTGCTGTTCTGCGCGTACGCGTGCGCGTTCGCGCTGCACTTGTCCGGGTCCCACTTGCCGAGCTGGGCCGTCGAGTCGTCGCAGGCCTGGTACGCGATGTTGTGATCGCCCGCCTTCCAGTCCTGCTGACTGAGGACGTACTGGATCGCCTGCGTCATCTGCACGGTCTGCGTCCGCGACCCGCCCTGCATCGGCAGGTCGGAGGCGATCAGGTAATCCGGGCTGCCCGAGCCCTGGTACTTGAGCGGGCCGCACGAGGAGGCCGGCAGCGCGGTCACGTTCCCGCCGCCGCCGCCGCTGGTGCCGCCGCCTCCGCTCTTGTTGCCCCCGCCACCGCAGCCGGCCGCGATCAATGCCAGCGCGCCGACGGCCGCAAGGAGCACTCCAATCGAAACGCGTTTTTTCACACTTCCTCCTCCGTCGCCCGTCCTGTCCGTCTGCGAAACCCCCCGACGAGCGCCCCGAGGGCGGCTCCGCGGGGGAAGTATCGAGACAACGGCGGACGGTCGCAACTTCGTAACAGCCGAGCACCCTTCGGGTGCGCGCAAACAGCTCTCTGCGAGGCGCCCGGTTACTCTTGTCGGTGCGCCGAAGTGGCGGAACTGGCAGACGCGCCGGACTCAAAATCCGGTGGAGCGAGAGCTCCGTGTGGGTTCGATTCCCACCTTCGGCACTGGCTGGCACTGGCTCAACCCGGGGTCAGATCTTGCAGTGACACATTTGCGTGACGACTCTGAAACGCTTCTTCCACTACGACGCGGCGGGGATAGAGATTGACGCTCTTGACACTCGAGGTTTCGCCGAAGAGCCGCGCGATGTTGCAATGCAAGATCTGACCCCGGGGTAGGCGCTTCGTAGGATGGCGCTGTGAGGGTCGGAGTTCTCACGGGGGGCGGGGACTGCCCAGGGCTCAACGCGGTTATTCGCGCGGTAGCACGGCGGTGCTTTTCGCGTGGGCACGAGGTGGTGGGGGTGCGCGCCGGGTGGCGGGGGCTCGTCGACGGCCGGTTCGAGACGCTCGGGCAGCGCGAGGTGTCGGGCCTGCTTCCGCGCGGCGGGACGATCATCGGCACCTCGAGGACGAACCCCTACCGGGTGGAGGGCGGGGTGGAGGCCGTCCGCGAGAACTTCGCGCGCGAGGGCCTGGACGCGCTCGTGGCGATCGGCGGAGAGGACACCCTGGGCGTGGCGACTCGGCTCCACGCCGAGCACGACTTCCCTGTCGTCGGCGTGCCGAAGACGATCGACAACGACCTCTCGGCTACCGACTACACGTTCGGGTTCGACACTGCGGTCTCCATCTGCACCGAGGCCATCGACCGCCTGCACAGCACGGCCGAGTCGCACAACCGGGTGATGGTCGTCGAGGTGATGGGCCGGCACACGGGCTGGATCGCCGTCATGAGCGGGATCGCCGGCGGCGCAGACGTGATCCTGATCCCGGAGCAGCCGGTCAGCATGGAGGACGCCTGCAAAGAGATCCAGCACCGGCACGGGCGCGGCAAGGACTTCTCGATCGTCGTCGTTTCGGAGGGCTATGAGCTCGAGGGCGCGGAGGACGGCGGCGAGGTGGACGAGTTCGGGCACGTGCGCCTCTCCGAGCGCGGCATCGGCGCCATGGTTGCGGGCGAGATCGAGTCGCGGACGGGTTACGAGACGCGCGTCACGGTGCTCGGGCACGTCCAGCGCGGCGGCTCGCCGACGCCGCGTGACCGCGTGCTGGCGACCCGTTACGGGCTGAAGGCCGGCGACCTCGTCCACGAGCGCTGCTTCGGCCGCATGGCGGCTCTGCATGGCGACAGCATCGTCGACGTCGCGCTCGAGGAGGCGACTGCCGAGCTCAAGACCGTCCCGGACGACTGGTACGAGGTCGCCCGCGCCTTCTTTGGTTAAGACGAAGACGCCTTAGGTCTGCAGGCGATAGACCGCGACCCAGGGGCCGTTGAGGCCGCCCTGGTTCTTCCGCACGTAGAAGACCCGCTTCAGCCTCTTCACACGTTCGTAGAAACGCGACTCGAACGGGTAGTCGTCGCGGGCGTCGAGGACGCGGTCGGCCACCGCTCCCGTGACGACGATGTAGCGGACGTCCTCGAGCCGCAGCCGGGGGATGTCGCGATCCGGGTCCGGGTGGTCCTCCTGTGGGAGCGGCAGGTCGAGCTTGACGATGCGGAAGCCGCTGAAAGGCGGGAGCGAGGGATCGACCGCGAGCCTCGTGTCCGGTTTGACATGCCGCTCGACCCAGCTCCGGGCGACGACGCGCGTGTCGGTTCGCGTCAGCTCGCGGTCTTCACGGATCGTCCAGGTGAGCGGGACGACGAGCAGCAGCAGCGTCACGGGCGCCAGTGCGCGCAGCCGCCCCGCCAAGGCCCCGAGCGGCGGCACCAGCGGCAGGACGTAGCGGTCGAAGTGGGCGCCGAGGGTGCAGAGGTCGAGGAAGTAGACGACGACGAACGAGGCGATGATCAGGTCGTTGCGGCTACGCCGTGCGAGCGCGACCCCGAGCCCGAGCACGCAGACGATCAATACGGGGCCGAGGCCCTCCCAGAGGCGGTCCAGAAACGCGATCGGAGCGACATGGTCGTGCTCGAAGCCGAGCCAACCCTGACGCGCGAGGTTCTGCACCCGGTAGGCGTCGCCGAGGGCGCTGCTCAAGTGCGCAACGAAGAACGGGCTCGTGGCGCAGAACGCGACCGCCGACGCGGCGAGCCCCACCCCGAGCCGCCGAGGTTGGCGGTACCCCGCGACGACCAGCGGGACCAGCAAGAAGATCCCGGGGTACTTGAAGCTCGTCGCGAGGCCGGCTGCGACTCCAGCGAGCTCGATCCGCCCGGTCACCAGCAGGGCGAGCGTCACCCCCACCCCGAGCGTCAGCGGAACGTCGGTGACGGCCATGCGCGAGTACGCCACGTGCGTCGTCTCCACGGCAACCGTCGCCGCGGCGATCGGCCCCGCCGGCCCGCCGTACGCGCGGCTGCCGAGCCACCACGCGGCAGCGACCGACCCCACGGCGAGCGCGATCACGACCAAGCGAGCGGACACGTACGAGGGGCCGCCCTCCCAGGCCTGGAAGGGCGCGATCAGGTACATCAGCAGCGTCGGGTAGTCGAACCAGTGCGGATCGAGCCCGCCGCCGTGGACCATGTGCCAGGCGCGCGGGACGATGCTCTGCTCGTCGGGGCTGAAGAGCGCGAACGGGTGCGCGTAGGCGACACCCACCAGGCGAAGCGCCGCCGCGCCGGCCAGGATCGCCGCGAACGCGACCTTCGGCCCACCCCAGAGCGCCTCCGCACGTCGGCGCCGGGATGGAGCCTCAGACTTCGGGGGCGCTTCCGCCGACGAGGTCTGCAACGTTGCCGTCGTGGACGATCACCGCGTCTACGCCCGCTCTTTCAAGATCCTCGACGGCCTCGCGCGTCGTTCGCGGGAGCTCTGCGATCGCCAGCTTTCCCGCCGGCACGTCCGGCAGCAGCTCGAGCACCCGCCCGAGTGCCTCGTCGTCCCGCCCGGCGAGGACGACCAGCTCCGGGTCGAACCGCTCGAGCGCGTCCTCCAGTTGCTCCTCGTCCTCCACGCGGAGCACCAGCTCGAAGTCGTCGTCGAGCTCGACGTGCGCATGCTCGATCAGGTCTCCCCCGGTCCCACCCCCTGCTGCAGCGACGTCCACGATGCACGCGTCCGCGCCTGTCAGCCGCTCGGCCCGCTCGCCGTCCCAGTAGAAGAGGATCGGCAGGGAGACGGCCTCTCGGATCTGTGCAAGACGGCCCTCGAGACCGCTGTAGACGAACAGTGCCTCGGCGCCGTCCTCTTCGGCGCGACGGGCGGCGTCGGGACCGTCGATCTCCGGGATGACGGAGATCCCGTCGCCCTCGGAGATGGCCTGACTAAAGCGGCGCGCCCCGGTCACGTGTCGCAATTCTGGCGCAAAGTCGACACACACGCGTGCGACTTTCGTCGATACGCTCGCCTTGGGGAGGAGGCTGGGTGTGCCTTAAACAAGGGCCACGACACGTCGGCGAGGCTCGGTCTCAAACGCCGATCGGGTGCCAGACGGTCTTCAGCTCGAGGAACGGCGAGATCTCCCAGGCGCTCTGGTCGTCGGTCGACCCGCGGACGACACGCTTGACGTTCTCGGCGGCCAGGCGCTCGAGCTCGACGGCCTCGCCGTCCAGCCCCGAAAGGTCCAAGGCGTTCACGTCCATATGGCCGGCCAGCACAGGGGCGAGCTCCTCGCGCAGCCCGGTCAGGATGTTGACCACGCCGCCAGGCACGTCCGCGGTCGCAAGAGCCTCGGCCAACTCGATCGAGGCCAGCGGATGCGATTCCGAGGCAACCGCCACGACGGCGTTTCCGCCGACCACCGCGGGCGCCACGCGCGAGACGAGGCCCGCCAAAGCCGGCTCCCCGGGCGCGAGGATCCCAACTACGCCCTGCGGCTCCGGAACCGTGAAGTTGAAGTAGGGCCCCGCGACCGGGTTCGAGGATCCGAGCACCTGCGCCAGCTTGTCCGCGAACCCCGCGTACCAGACGAAGCGGTCGATCGAGCGCTCGACCTCCTTCGGCCCCGAGCAGAGGTCGGCGAACTCGGCCCGCCGCGCCTCCATCATCTCCGCAACGCGGTAGAGCACCTGGCCGCGGTTGTACGCCGTCATCCCCGCCCATTTCGGGAACGCGCCCCGCGCGACGCGGACGGCATCCCGAACGTCCTTGCGAGAGGCCCGCGCCACGTTCTGCCCCTCGGCCTCGTACGTGCGCCCCGACTCGGAGCGCGGAAACCCGCCTCCGACGAAGAGCTTGTAGGTCTTCCGAACAGGAAGTCTCGTCATTCGGTCTCCGAAGCGAAGCGAAGGGACAAATCAATCCTCCTGGAAATGCGAAGCATTTTCAGGAGAGATCCAGGTAGGGCTCGAGCCCGTGCAGGCCGCCTTCGCGGCCGAAGCCGGACTCCTTGTAGCCGCCGAACGGAGACGAGGGATCGAAGCGGTTGTACGTGTTCGCCCAGATCACGCCGGCCCGCAGGCGCTGTGCCATCGAGAGGATCCGCGAGCCCTTCTCCGTCCACACGCCGGCCGACAAGCCGTAGGGCGTGTTGTTCGCCTTCTCGACCGCCTCGTCCGGGGTGCGAAACGTGAGCACCGACAGCACCGGCCCGAAGATCTCCTCCTGCGCGATCCGGTAGCTCTGCGCGACGTCGGTGAAGACCGTCGGCACGAACCAGTAGCCCTTCTCCGGCAGGCGGCACGGCGGCTGGTAGATCGCCGCGCCCTCCTCCTTGCCGCTCTCGACGAGCTCCTCGATCTTGTCCAGCTGCTGCCGCGAGTTGATCGCGCCGACGTCCGTGTTCTTGTCCAGCGGGTCGCCCACCCGCAGGGTCGTAAGGCGCCGCTTGAGCTTGTCGATCACGTCCTCGTAGACCGACTCCTGCACGAGCAGCCGCGAGCCCGCGCAGCAGACGTGCCCCTGGTTGAAGTAGATCCCGTTGATGATCCCCTCGACCGCCTGGTCGAGTGCGGCGTCGTCGAAGATCACGTTCGCCGCCTTCCCGCCCAGCTCGAGCGTCAGCTTCTTGCCGGTCCCGGCAAGCTCGCGCTGGATCGCCTTCCCGACCTCGGTCGAGCCCGTAAAGGCGATCTTGTCGACGTCGCTCTTGACGATCGCCGCGCCGGTGCGCCCGTCGCCCGTCACGATGTTGACGACGCCGGGCGGGACCTCGGCCTGGCGCAGCGCGTCGCAGAAGAGGAGCGCCGAGAGGGGCGTGGTCTCGGCCGGCTTCAGCACGACCGTGTTCCCGGCGGCCAGCGCGGGCGCGACCTTCCAGGCGAGCATCAGCAGCGGGAAGTTCCACGGGATGACCTGGCCCGCGACGCCGAGCGGCTTCGGTTTGCGGTTCGGGAACGCGTACTCGAGCTTGTCGGCCCACCCCGCGTAGTAGAAAAAGTGCGCCGCCGAGAGCGGCACGTCGACGTCGCGGGACTCACGGATCGGCTTGCCGCCGTTCAGCGACTCCAGTACCGCGAACTCGCGCGAGCGCTCCTGAAGGATGCGGGCGATCCGGAAGAGGTACTTGGCGCGCTCGGAGCCGGCGAGCGTCGACCAGCCGTTCTCATAGGCCTCGCGCGCGGCCTCCACGGCGAGCCGCACCTCCTCCTCCGTCGCCTGGCCGACCTCCGCGAGCCGCTCCTCGCTCGCCGGGTCGATGGTCGTGTACGTCTCCTTCGGCTCCAGCCACTCGCCGCCGACGAAGTGGCCGTAGCGATCGCGGAGGGTGACGATCTCCCGTGACTCGGGAGCGCTCGCGTACTCCCAACCGGCCGGAATCGGCGCGCGATCCTGCTTTCGCTCGAGCTCGGTCACTCGCGGCCTAGCTTAGCCTCCGGTCCTCCTGTGGACGCGAAGCCGGGTCGCGGGTACGGTGAGGCCCAAGCGTCGATCAAGAGGGGAGAGATCATGCGGGTCAGGATTCTGCTGAGCCTGTGCATCCTGGTTGCGGGCGTGAGTGTCGCAGCCGTCGCAAGTGCCGGAAAGACCGGCAACGGAAGCTCGACGGGGAGCGCGTCCGTCTTCGTCTCCAACCCGGTGCAGAGCCTCGGCGACGAGTCGCTGACCGACCAGAAGGACGCCGACTCGGCCGTGCCGGCTGCGGCCTACCACACGGTCACCCTGACGAACCTCGACGGGAGCGGCTTCCTGCGCGGGGACTACGCGAACGTCTACAGCTCGACCGGCAACCTCGCCTTCTCGCCGACGAACACGTTCGCCTACACGCGGCACCAGGACGAGTTCGAGCAGGTCATGGCCTACTACTGGATCACCGAGTCGCAGAAGTACATCCACAGCCTCGGCTTCGGCGAAGGGCGTCGCGCGATCGACAACCGACCACAGGCCGCGCGCATCAACCAGCTCGGATACGACAACTCCTTCGCCACCGACCACCCGAAGAACGAGCTCCGCTTCGGCAAGGGCGGCGTCGACGACGCCGAGGACGCGGAGGTGATCCTCCACGAGTACGGGCACGCGATCCACTTCTCTCAGAACTTCAGCTTCGCCTCCGAGGAGGCCGGGGCGATCAGCGAGGGCTTCGGCGACTACTGGGCCGTGACCGCCTCGGACGTGGTCGCCAGCTCGCTCGGCGTGCCGCAGCTCGAGCCCCTCCCCTGCGTCGCCGACTGGGACTCCACCTCGTACACGTCGACGGTGCCGCACTGCCTGCGCCGTGTCGACACGAACGCGCACTACCCGGAGAACCTAAACGGCGAGGTGCACCACGACGGGCTGATCTGGTCGCGCGCGCTCTGGGACATCCGCCAGGCGCTCGGGCACGTCAAGGCCGACACCGTCATCCTCCAGGGGTCGTTCGACTTCCCGGGGACGACGATGGCCGACCTCGCGACCCGGACGGTCGCGGCGGCTCAGCAGATCTACGGCACGGCCGCGGCCAACGCGGTGCACAAGGCGTTCGCAGACCGCGGCATCTTGTAACGCGCGTCAGTCGATCGTGAAGTAGTCCGGGCTCTGGTAGCGCCCGGTCTTCTCCTTGCGCAGCTGCATGAGGACGTCGTTCAGCAGCGAGGAGGCGCCGAAGCGGTAGAGGTCGGGCGTCAGCCAGTCGACTCCCAGCGTCTCGTGGAGGAGCACGAGGTGCTGGACAGCCTGCTTGGCGTTGCGGATCCCGCCGGCCGGCTTGAAGCCGACACGGCGGCCGGTCTCCTCGAAGACGTCGCGGATCGCCTCGAGCATCACGAGCGCGACGGGCAGAGTGGCCGCCGAGGAGAGCTTCCCGGTGGAGGTCTTGATGAAGTCGGCGCCGGCGGCGATCGCAAGCAGCGATGCTCGGCGGACGTTGTCGTAGGTGCCGAGCTCGCCCGTCTCGAGGATGACCTTCAGGTGGGCCTCGCCGCACGCGTCCTTCACCTTGACGATCTCGTCGTAGACCTTCGCGTAGCGGCCGGAGAGGAACGCGCCGCGGTCGATCACCATGTCGACCTCGTCGGCGCCGCGCTGCACCACCCAGCGCACCTCGTCGAGCTTCGCCTCGAGCGGCGACTGCCCTGACGGGAAAGCCGTTGCGACCGAGGCGACCTTGACGCCGCTGTCGCGGAGACGCTCGACCGCGGTGGGGACGAGGTTGGGGTAGACGCAGAGCGCCGCCACGGAGGGGACGCTCGCGTCGGACGGGTCGGGGCGCATGGCCTTGGAGGCGAGCGCGGCGACCTTGCCCGGGGTGTCGGAGCCCTCGAGCGTCGTCAGGTCGGTCATACGCACGGCCAGCTCGAGCGCGAAGACCTTCGCCTCGCGCTTGATCGAGCGTTTCGCGAGCGTCCCCGCGCGCTCCTCGAGGGCAACCTGGTCGATCGACCCGATGCGCGGCAGCCTCGGCTCGAGCGGAAGCTCGAATCCGGTCGGGAGCGCGGGGGCCTGCGCCATGGACGGAAGTCTAGGCCGACAGGAGCGCGACGGCGCGGGCGAGGCCGGAGCGGTCGACGCGGATCGAACGGATCCCGGCCGCACGGGCGGTCGTAGTGTCTCGCTCGGTGTCACCGATCTCGACAGTCGCTTCGGCAGGCCATTCACCGGCCCTGGCGCGGGCGAGCTCGATCAGCTCCGTGCGCGAATCGGACTCGCAACCGAAGGCGCCCTGGCCTGGCGGAAAGAACCGCTCGAGGCGCAGCCGCTCCATCCGCGCGCGGGCGATCGGCTCCGGGTTTCCGGTCAGGAGCGCAAGCCGGTGAGCGGCGGCTGCGAGCCGCTCGAGTGCCGCTCCCGCACCGGGCGCGCCCTGCCAGCCGCTTGTGTCCGCGTCGGCTAGGAGCTCTACGTAGCGCCCGGCGAACTCGTTGCACCAGTCAGCGAGCCCCTCGTCGATCTCGTCGTCGAGCAGCCCCGCCTCGCGGAGCACGAGTCGGCCGATGCGCAGGGCGGTCTGGCCGCGGTGGTCGACTCTTTCGACTGCGTCCCCGGGAAGCTCGACGTGGAAGCGAGCCTGGAGCGTCTCCCGCAGCGCCGTTCCCGCCAGCGGGTCGTCGGTCAGGAACAGGGTGCCGTCCACGTCGAACAGGACGAGCAGTTGCTTCAAATGCCAAGCCGCTCGAGCATCGCCTCGTCGCGGCGCCACCTCGGCCTCGCCTTGACGTTCAGCTCGAGGAAGACCGGGCGCGTCAGAAGGTGCTCGATCTCGGGTCGGGCGCGCGTGCCGATCTGCTTCACCACCGAGCCTCCCTTGCCGATGACGATCTGCTTCTGCGACTCGGTCTCGACGAAGATCGTGGCCCTGACGGCCTTCTCGTCGAGCTCCTCGACCTCGACCGAGATCGCGTGTGGCAGCTCCTCGCGCGTGAGCTGCAGAGCCTTCTCGCGGATGAGCTCGGCGACCTGGAGCTCTGGCGCGAGGTCGGTGCGCTGCGCGGTCGGGTAGTACGCGGGGCCCTCGGGGAGGAGCGCGACGAGGTCCTCGCGGAGCTCGGCCACGCCGTCGCCCGTGAGGGCGCTGACCGGGTGCAGGGAGTGGAAGTCGCCGAGCCGCGCCGCGTTCTGCATCTGCTCGGCGATGTGACCGGGCTTGAGCCGGTCGACCTTATTGAGCGCGATCACGACCGGGACTCCAAGGGAGAAGACGCGCTCGGCGATGAAGCGGTCGCCGGCACCGATCCGCTCGCGGGCCGAGAGGACGAGGAGGATCGCCTCGACGTCCTCGAGCGAGCGGTCGACGGTGCGCTGCATGTGCTCGGTGAGCGCGTCGCGCGGGCGCTGGAAGCCGGGCAGGTCGGCGAGGACGAGCTGGTAGCCGTCGCCATTGGCGATCCCGGTCACGCGGCGGCGGGTGGTCTGCGGCTTGTCGGAGACGATCGCAACCTTGCCCCCGGCGAGCGCGTTCACGAGGGTCGACTTCCCGACGTTGGGCCGCCCAGCGAGGGCCGCGATCCCGCTCCTCAAGCCGGGTACCCCCCACCCGGGGTGGGGATGTATGCCCGCCGCCCTCGGCGGTGACGATACCCCGCACGGGCGCACGTGTCTGTGACCGATCCCTGCCTATTCGGCAACTTCCGCGTGGCCGGCACGTCGCACCGCGACGGAACCGATGCGCCGAGCTGCGAGGTCAGTCGAGCTCCCAGGTGTCCGGCAGCAGCTCGGCCGGCGCGTAGCTGACGATCTCGCCGCCGCGGTTCCGGAACGTGACGCGGTCGAGGCGGAACTCATACAGCCACTGCCGGCAGCCGCCGCACGGCGATGCGGTGATCCCGATCGCCTCGAGGTCGCCCGGCCGGCAGCCGGCCACCACGGCGCACGAGATCGCCACCTTCTCTGCGCACACGCCGAGTGGGTAGGCCGCGTTCTCGACGTTGACGCCCTCGAACACGCGCCCGTCGCGCGCCCGCACGGCGGCCCCGACGAGGTAATTCGAGTACGGCGCGTACGCCCGCTCGGAGACCGCCACCGCCCGCTCGTACAACTCGTCGCTCACGCCAGCACCTGGAACACGACCAGCGTCACCAGCGCGCCGAGCACCCCGCCGTACGCGACCTCGAGCGCAGAGTGCACGCCCGATTCGACCCGCGTCTGCGCGACGAGCAGCGCCATGATGAAGGTCAGCGACGAGATCAGGAAGCGGTGCGAGTCGCTGATGATGTACGTCGCCGCCATCCAACCGGCGAACGCGACCGCGGCGTGGCCCGAGGGCAGCCCGCCGCGCAGCGGGGTGCCGCGGCCGGTGTAGGCCTTCGTCGCGACCACCACGATGATCGTCAGCACAAGCGCGATCAGCGTCACTTGAGCGGGCGCGTCGCGGATGCGGTCGAGCAGGCGGGAGCTGCGGTCCGCGACCTCGCCAGAGAAGACGAGGTAACCGACCGCAATGGCGTTGACCGTGGCAATCAAAACTGCGCCGGCCGCGACGTCCTTCGCAAGCTTGGCCAGCGGGTCGAACGACGTCGTGGCGACGTCGATCGCCTGCTCGATCGCCGAGTTGATCATCTCGGTGATCAGAACGAAGGCGATCGCGAGCAGCAGCGCAATCAGCTCCATCTTGGAGACACTGATCGCGACCGCAGCCACGAGCACAATCGCGGCCGCGAGGAAGTGGATCCGGAGGTTTCGCTGAGTACGGAGCACGTGGATGATCCCCTCGAAGGCGAAGTTGAAGCTCTCGAGGAGATTCTGCGCGCGGCGCTTGCTCACGCGGTCCACTGCGCCTCCCTCGACTCCATCTCGGGCCCGTGGTCGTGCCCGACCAGGTGCAGGAGCCCGTGCACGAGCGGCTTCCGCCACGCCTCGCCCACCACCTGGGGGCAAAGGACAGTGTCGCCCAGCTGCCGCGGCGGCCCCGCGGCGAGCTCCTCGCGTCCGTCGATCGGAAACGAGAGCACGTCGGTCACTTCGTCAAGCCCGAGATGGTCGCGCTTGAGAGCCCGCATCTCTTCGGGCCCGACGAAGTGCAGCCCGAGCTCGCCCTGCTCGATTCCCTCGCCGGCAAGCACACTGCGCGCGAGCTCCGCAGCTGCCTGTTCCTCGACCTCCATTCCGCTGCGGTTCGACACCTCGACCGAGATCATCGCGCTAGCGGCTGCGCTGCGTGCCCGTCTCCTCGGCGTGGAGCTTGTAGGCCTCCACGATCCGCTGGACGAGCTTGTGGCGCACCACGTCCTCGTGGCCGAAGCTGATGAACGCGATCCCGTCGATCGCGCCGAGGATGTCCTGCACCTGGATCAGGCCGGAAGCCTGCTCGCGAGGAAGGTCGATCTGCGTGACGTCCCCGGTGACCACGACCCTTGAGCCGAAGCCGAGGCGCGTCAGGAACATCTGCATCTGCTCCGGGCTCGTGTTCTGGGCCTCGTCGAGGATGATGAACGAGTCGTTCAGGGTGCGGCCGCGCATGAAGGCCAGTGGCGCGACCTCGATCGTGCCCTTCTCCATGTACGCGGCGAGGCGGTCCGCGTCGAGCATGTCGTAGAGGGCGTCGTACAGCGGGCGCAGGTACGGATCGACCTTCGCCAGCATGTCTCCGGGAAGAAACCCGAGCCGCTCGCCGGCCTCGACCGCGGGACGCGTGAGGATGATGCGGCCGACCTCGCGGTCGGAGAGGGCGGCGACGGCGAGTGCCATCGCGAGGTACGTCTTGCCGGTGCCGGCTGGGCCGATCGCAAACGTGACCGTGTGACGGCGGATCGCGTCCACGTAGCGCTTCTGGTTCACGGTCTTGGGCGCGATCTTCTTCCCGCGGTGGCGCCAGACGACGTCCTCGAAGACCTCGCGGATGTCCTCCGCTTGGTCGAGCGCCGCGAGCACCGCGTCGACGGTCGCCGGGCCGATGTCGTGGCCGCCTTCGACGAGCTCGGAGAGCTCGTCGACGACCGCGCGAGCCTGCGCCACGTTCGGGTCGTCGCCCTCGATCGTCAGGCGGTTGCCGCGAAGGAGGATCGTGATCCTGAGGCGGTCTCGCAGCGAGTCGAGGACGCCGTCACCGACGGTGGCAAGCTCGGCGGCGACGTCGTTGGAAACCGAGAGAACTTCCTGCACGCGCGCTCAGTGTAGGCCTTCCCGCCGCGGACACGTTCGACGCGCTCCCGCCCCGCCCGGCGCGACGCTTACGTCACCGTTTTGGCACAGACACGTGCGCTCCCGCTCGATAGGCTCGCAGTGGGGAGGAGGCCGGGCGCGCCTGAATTACGGGCACGCTCTGGAGGCCGGATCACGCGGACGGGAAGGCTCTGGGGCCGGGTCAGGCGAGCTTCTCGCGGACGAGCTGGCTGACCGCGGAGCCGTCGGCCCGGCCCGCGACCTGCGGCATCACGTCGGCCATCACACGGCCGATGTCGCGCATGCTGGTCGCACCGACCTCGGCGATCGCGTCGTCGACGATCTCCTCGAGCTCCTCCTCCGACAGCGGCTCGGGCATGAACTCCTCGAGGACCGCCAGCTCCTGGTCCTCGTCCTCCGCTTGCTCCTCTCGGCCCGCGCCGCGAAAGGCGTCGGCCGCCTCGATTCGCCGTTTTCGCTCCCGCTGCAGCACCTGCAGCTCCTCGTCGTCATGGAGCGGCCGTTGCAGCTCCTTCTCGGCCGAGCGCAGGCTCGCGAGCATCAGTCGGAGCGTGTCCCGCCGCTCGGCGTCGCGGGCGGCCATCGCCTGCTTGAGCTCGTCCTCGAGGCGTTCGATCAGGCTCATCCCGCGAGCCCCCACACCCGGCCGCCGAGGATGTGCCAGTGGAGGTGGAAGATCGTCTGCCCGCCACCCTCCCCCACGTTCACGACCACTCGGTAGTCCTCCAGCCCGGCCTCGCGCGCCGCCTCGGCGACGAACTCGAGCATCCGCTTCGCCTCCTCGGCGGGGAACTCGGAGATCTCGCGGAAGCTCGGCACGTGCCGCTCGGGGATTACCAGCAGGTGCGTCTCCGCCTTCGGGGCGATGTCGCGGACGGCGACGAAGCCGTCACGCGCGTAGACGTGATCGCCCTCGCGCACGAGCGAGCAGAAGAGGCAGTCCTCAGGCAGCGAGGATCCCCTCCTCCGTGAGCCCGGCTCCGCGCACCCGCACGAGCTCGCCGACCGGCGCATCGACGAGCCAGGGCGAGTAGTCGTCCCCATAGCCCCGTCCTGGGCGGTCGACGAGGACGACGTCCTCGCGCCCGAGCTTCTCGCGCCAGCGCTCCAGGCTCGCACGGCGGGAGGCCTCTCGAAGACGCGCGCTCCGCTCGCGTTTGACCGAAACGGCCACCGTGTCCTCCGCTGCCGTCGCCGTGCCCGGCCGCGGCGAGTAGGGGAAGACGTGCACCGTCGTCACTCCCGCGGACTCGATCACCGAGAGCGTCCGCTCGAAGGCTGCCTCGTCCTCGCCGGGAAAGCCGACGATCGCGTCGGTCGTGAGGTTGAAGTCGCGAAGCGCTCCTACCCGCCGCAGGTACGTCGCCGCTTTGTAGCGCCGTCCCATCGCGCGGAGCACGCCGTCGTCGCCCGACTGCAGCGGGACGTGCAGGTGGCGAGCTACGGCAGGCGTTTCGCGCAGGGCGCGGGCGAGGTCGTCGTTCACATGGTTGACCTCGATCGACGACAGGCGCAGCCGCGCCAACCCTGGGACCGAGCCTGCCTCGCGCACGAGCCGAGGCAGCCCGTAGCCCGCCTCGCGGTCGCGGTAGCAGCCCAGATTGATCCCGGTCAGGACGACCTCCTGGTGGCCCTGGTCGACCCGGCGGCGAATCTCGCCCAGCACCGCCTCCGCGCGGCGGCTGCGCGAGGCGCCGCGCACCTGCGGGATCACGCAAAACGCGCACGAGAAGCTGCAGCCGTCCTGCACCTTGACGAACGCGCGCACGCGGTCGAGCCGCGCGTCGGCCTTGACGCAGCCGATCGGCCCGACGTCGCGGGCCACTGCGCCAGGCGTTTCCTCACTACGTCGCCGGACGACGACGACGTTGTCGGGAAGTCCCTCGAACCCGTCCGCGGCGAGGTTCGCGCCGCAGCCCGTCACGTAGACGCGCGCATGCGTACGGGCGGCGCGCGAGGCCGCGTGACGCGACTTCCGCACGGCCTCGTGTGTCACGCAGCAGGTGTTGACGACCGCGACCTCGGCCGCCGCCTCACGCTCAGAGTGCCCGTCCTCGAGCAGCCGCTCGCGGATCGCCTGCGCGTCGACATGCGAGACCTTGCAGCCGAGGAACCGGACCGAGAAGGTCGCCACGGCGCGGGACCTTACTCCTTACTCCTCGCGCCGAAAGACGTCCGCGGCCCAACCGCCTTCCACGACCCTCCGCTCGTGTCTGAACCCCGGAGGCGCGAACGCGTCCCGCTCGAGGTAGCCGGAGGTGACAACGGTCGAGGCATCGAGCCGCGGCACCAGCTGCTCGACGGTCTCCGCCGAGATGTTCGCGACCACGACGTCCGTCGCCGGAAGCGGATCGGCCAGCACGTCGACGAGCCGGAGCTCCACCGAAACGTCGTTGGCCGCCGCGTTCCGCCGGGTCGCCTCGAGCGCCGTCGGGTCCTGGTCGAGAGCGACAACGGGTGCGAACCCCAGCCTGACGGCGGCGATCGCGAGCACGCCCGACCCGCAGCCGGCGTCGAGGAGGCTTCCCCGCCCCTCGTCGACCAGCAGCCGCAGGCAGAGGCGCGTCGTGGCATGGCCGCCCGTCCCGAAGGCCCGCCCGGGATCGACGACGATCGCGTCCACGTCCGCCGGCGGGGTTTCCCAGGGCGGCCCGATCCAGATCCCGCCCACGCGCACGGGCCGGTGGAACTCGCGCCACCGTTCCTCCCAGCCGACGGGCACGTCCTCGGCGACGACCTCGCCGAAGGCGGCCCAGAGGCGTTCCTCTCCCGCGTCGTCGGTATATGCCACGAGCTCGAGACCGTCGGCGTGATCGATCTCCTCGAAGCCCGCCGGGAACAGCTCGAGCATCAGCGCTCGTGCTGTTTCGGCGCGCTCGACGGGGACCGACGCGGAGACGCGGCGCAGCTGGCTCAGCGGAACGCGCTCTTGAGCTTCTTGAAGAACCCCTCGTCCGCCTCGTACGTCTCCGGGCCCGCGCTGCGACCGAACTCCCCGAGGAGGCTTCGCTGCTCCTCGGTCAGGCGCCGCGGCACGTGAACGTTCACGAGCACGCGCTGGTCGCCCCGACCGAAGCCCTGCAGAACCGGCATGCCACGGCCGCGGAGGACGCGAAGCTCGCCCGGCTGCGTGCCGGGGTCGAGCTCGAGCTCGAGCTCTCCGTCCAGCGTCGGCACCGTGACGGTGGTCCCGAGCGCCGCGTCGGTCATGGTCACGTCAACGGTGCAGAAGATGTCGTTTCCCTCGCGCACGAAGCGCGAATCGGGCTTGACGCGTACCTGGACGTAGACGTCGCCGGAGCGGCCGCCCAACAAGCCGGCGTGTCCCTCGCCCGAGATCCGGATCTGCTGGCCGTCGTGGATTCCGGGCGGAACCTGAACGTCCAGCGACCGCTCGTCCACCGTGCGCCCCGAGCCGTCGCATTCCAGGCAGGGATGTTCGACCACTCGGCCGATGCCCGCGCAGGCCGGGCAGGTCTGGGAGCGGACGAACTCGCCGAAGACGGTGCTCGACACCTGCTGCAGCCGCCCGCGCCCGCCGCAGGTGGCGCACGCCACCGGCTCGGTTCCCGGCTTCGCTCCGCTACCGGAGCACGTCGCGCACGTGACGGTCACCGGGAACGGCACCTCGCGTGTGGTGCCGGTGGCGGCCTCGGTGAGCTCGATCTCGACCTGAGCGGCGATGTCCGCGCCGCGCGTCCGACGAGGTCGTGCAGAGGTCCCGAACAGGTCGTCCCCGAAGAAGGCGCCGAAGAGGTCTGCGAGGCTTCCGAGGTCGAAGCTCGTCGGCGTGAAGCCGCCGCCCCGCAGGCCCTCGTGCCCGTAGCGGTCGTAGACCTCGCGGGTCTCGGGCTTCGACAGCACCTCGTAGGCCTCGACCACCTCCCGGAACCGCTCCTCGGCGTCCGGGGCTTCGGAAACGTCTGGGTGGAGCGTCCGCGCGAGCCCGCGGAAGGCCTTCTTGATCTCCAACGCGTCGGCCGATCGCGAGACGCCGAGGAGCTCGTAATAGTCACGCTGGCTCGTCGCCATCCTGGGCCTGAGCCTAGCTCGTGGACTAGTTGTCGTCGTAGAGCTCCTCGACGAAGCGCGAGAGCTCGTGCGCGGCGGCCCGGACCGACCGCAGCGCCTTCTCGTAGTCCATGCGGACGGGGCCCAGCAGTGTCACGGCGCCCAGCGCTCGCGTGGTGAGGCCGTAGGAGGCGCCCACCAGCGAGAGGTCGCGGAGTGCCGGGTGCTCGAGCTCTGGCCCGACCCGGACGAAGGGCCGGCGTGGGTCGAGCGCCTGGCTCAGCACCTCGAGGAGCGCCGCTCGCTTCTCGAGCACCTCCAGCAGGCGGTGGTAGCTCTCGAGCTCGTGGCCGCGCAGGTCCTCCAGGAGCCCGGCCGTGCCACCGATATAGAGGCTCTGCTCCTCTGCCGCGAGCGCCTCGTCGAAGAGCGGTCGTAGGGCGGCGAGGAACGCTGCCTCGGGCGGCCCCAGCGCCGGCTCGTCGAGGCGGCGGCGTAGGAGGCTGCTTCCGAGCTCGAGCCCCGCCACCCGGTCGTTCAGGTACTGGGTCGCCCAGTTGACGAGCCCGGGGTCGGCCCGGTCGGCGAAGCGGAAGATGCGCTTCGTCACGCTGCCGGTGGAGGTGATGACCACGACCATCACGACATGGGGCTGCAGCAAGAGCACCTCGACATGCCGCACCGTCGCGGTTCCGAGGGGCGGTGCCGAGACGAGCGCGAGCAGGCGCGTGAGCTCGGAGAGCATCTCCGTCGTCGCCCGGAGTGCGGAGTCGACCTCGTTCCGGGCCGCGGTCAGGTCGAGGGGAAAGCCGCCCGGCTGCGGGTCCATCCGCTCGAGCAGCCGGTCGACGTAGTACCGGTAACCGCGCTCGGTCGGGACTCGCCCGGCGGATGTGTGCGGATGGGTCAGTAGGCCGCGCCGCTCGAGCTCGGCGAGCTCGCTGCGCACCGTCGAGGGCGAGACGTCGAGCCCGGTCCGCTCGATCAGCGTGCGCGAGCCCACCGGTTGCCGGCTCGCGACGTACGCCTCCACGACGCCTCGCAGGATCGTGTGCTGACGGGCTGTGAGCTCGCTCTCGGCCAGGTTCTCCACCTTTGCAGGGATTTTAGGCCAGGAGCTCAGCGGTCACGCCGCCGCCAAGGAAGCGGCCTCGCCGAGTCAGAGCCAGCTCCTGGCCGCTCCGTCCGCGTTCGAGCAGGCCGAGCCGCTCGAGCCGCTCGACGGCGTCCGCGTCGACCGCCTTGCGGAGACCGTCGAGCGGCAGCGGCTCGTCGAGGCGCAGCCCGAGGAGCACCCGCTCCGAGCGCCGCACCGGTGCGGTCAGCCCCTCGACCTCCCGCGAGGGCCGCTTCCCCGCGCCGAGGGCCGCGAGGTAGAGCCCGAGCCGCGGCGTTGTCCGCCAGCGCCGGCCGTCGATTGTCGAGACCGCGCCGATCCCGAGACCGAGGTAGTCCCGGCCGCGCCAGCAGGCGAGGTTATGCCGCGAGCGCAGGTCGCGACCGTCCGCCGCAACGGGCAGCCGGCAGAAGTTCGCCGTCTCGTACCAGCGGTAGCCGGACGCCGTCATCCGCGCGACGACGCGCTCGAAGTACGACTCCATCGCGTCGGCCTGGCGGGTGAGCTCGGCTCCATGCGCGTGGGTGAATCGCGTCCCCGGCTTCGCCTCCAGCTCGTAGCAGGAGACGTGCTCCGGCCCCAGCGCCAGCGCCTCGCTCAGATCGGCGTCCAGGTCGGCGGAGCTCTGGCCGGGGATCCCGTAGATGAGATCGAGCGAGATGTTGTCAAATCCGACATCACGCAGAGCGTAGACGGCGCGCCGGACGTCTTCGGGGCCGGCGAGTCGTTCGAGCACCTCGAGGAGCCGTGGCTGGAAGCTCTGCGCCCCCAGCGAGACCCGCGTCACCCCGCAGTCCCGCAGCAAGCGAGCGAGGGTCGGCGTCACCGTCTCCGGATTCGCCTCGACGGTCACCTCCTCCGCGGGCGGAAGCGCGCGCAGCAGCCGTTCGAGCGAGCGGGGCTCGGTGAGCGTCGGCGTCCCGCCTCCGAGGAAGACGCTTTGCAGCCGCGGCGCCAGCAGCGAACGCTCCAGCGCCAGCTCGGCGAGCAGCGCATCGACGTACGCCCCGTGCTGACCCCGCCGGCCGACGACCGTGACGAAGTCGCAATACCCGCAGCGCGCGGCGCAGAAGGGCAGGTGCACGTAGAGGTGCCTCGCGCCGTCGCCAGCGCTCACTTCTTGCTCCCGTCCAGGTCCAGCACCGCGAGGAACGCCTCCTGCGGCACCTCGACCGACCCGACCTGCTTCATCCGCCGCTTCCCGGCCTTCTGCCGCTCGAGCAGCTTGCGCTTGCGCGTGATGTCCCCGCCGTAGCACTTGGCCAGCACGTCCTTGCGCTTGGCCTTGATCGTCTCGCGCGCGATCACCCGCGAGCCGATCGCCGCCTGCACGGCGACGTCGAAGAACTGCCTCGGAATCTCCTCGCGCAGCCGCTCGACGAGGGCCCGCCCGCGCGCGTACGCGCCGTCGCGGTGAACGATCAGCGACAGCGCGTCCACGGGCTCGCCGGCGATCATCACGTCCACGCGCTCCAGCTGACCATCGCGGAATCCGGTCAGGTCGTAGTCGAAGCTGGCGTACCCGCGCGTGCGTGACTTCAACTGGTCGTAGTAGTCGAGCACGATCTCTCCGAGCGGCAGCTCGTAGAGGAGATGAACCCGCTCCTCCGACAGGTACTCCATGTGGTCGAAGCGGCCGCGCCGCTCGGTGTTCAGCTCCATCACGGGGCCGACGTAGTCCTTCGGGACGATGATCGAGGCCTTGATGTACGGCTCCTCGACGCGCTCCACCTCGCGCGGCATCTCGGCCGGGTTGTGCACCTCGACCTCGTCGCCGGCCTTCGTCAGCACTCGATAGGCGACGTTCGGCGCGGTGACGATCAGATCGAGGTCGAACTCCCGCTCCAGCCGCTCGCGCACGATCTCCATGTGCAGCAGCCCGAGAAACCCGCAGCGGAAGCCGAAGCCCAGCGCCTGCGAGGTCTCCGGCTCGTAGAACAGGGCCGCGTCGTTGAGCTTCAGCTTCTCGAGCGCGTCGCGGAGGTCCGGGTACTCGTCGGAATCGGTCGGGAAGAGCCCCGCGAACACCATCGGCTTGACGTCCTTGTAGCCGGGAAGCGCCTCGGACGCGGGCCGTCGCTCCGACGTCAGCGTGTCGCCGACCCGCAGCCTGCTGACGTCCTTCAGTCCCGTGATCACGTAGCCGACCTCGCCGGCCTCGAGCGCCTCGGCCGCGCGCATCGTCGGCGAGAAGAAGCCCACTTCCTCCGACTCGAAGCGCGTCCCCTGCGCCATCGCGCTCAACGGCTCCCGCGCGCTGAACGACCCGTCGACGACACGCACGAAGGCGACGACACCGCGGTACTGGTCATACGAGGAGTCGAACACGAGCGCCCGCGGCGGCGCCTCGGGATCGCCCGCTGGCGGCGGGATCCGCTCGACGATCGCGTCGAGCACCTCGGTCACGCCTTCGCCTGTCTTCGCAGAGATGCGCAGCACATGGTCCGGGTCTTCGCCGACCAGCTCGGCGATCTCGGCGGCGGCGCCGTCGGGATCGGCCTGGGGGAGGTCGATCTTGTTCACCACCGCCACGATTTCGAGGTCGTTCTCGATCGCGAGGTATGCGTTCGCGACGGTCTGCGCCTCGACCCCTTGGGCGGCGTCGACGACGAGGAGCGCGCCCTCGCAGGCCTGCAGGGAGCGGGAGACCTCGTACGTGAAGTCGACGTGGCCGGGTGTGTCGATCAGGTTCAGCTCGTGGCCCTTCCAGGTCACGCGTACGGCCTGCGCCTTGATGGTGATGCCGCGCTCGCGCTCGAGCTCCATCGTGTCGAGCACCTGCGCCCGCATCTCCCGGCCGGTGACCGTGTCGGTCAGCTCCAGGATGCGGTCGGCGAGCGTCGACTTGCCGTGGTCGATGTGCGCGATGATCGAGAAGTTGCGGATGCGCGCGAGCTCCATGGGCTACTGAGCGTAGCGGCGGTCTGGGGACATCAAGCGGTGCCGCGGCGGCGCAGCGACAGCAGCGCCCGCAGCTCGCGCACACGCAACGTGCGGCACGCGAGCGCGTAGGCCAGTGCCGACCCCGCGAGCGCCAGCCCGAGCGAGGCGATCTGCGCGCCGAGCGAGCGCCCGAGACCCTCGTCGAGGCCGCGCCAGCACGCGTAGGCGACCCCGCCCGAGACCGCCGAGGCAACGACGATCTTCCCGAAGGCGCGCGCTGTCTCGCCGAACTCGATTCGCCGCAGCCGGCGGCGCAAGAGCTCGAGCAGCGCTGCCGTGCCGGCAATGTTGACGACCGTCGTGGAAAGCGGGATCCCCCACGTCCCGAAGCGGTAGAACACCGCGTCGAGCGCTGCGTTCAGACCAAGGTTCCCCAGCGCGACCCAGGTCGGGATCCACGGCGACTGCAGGCTGAAGAAGGCGCGATTCAGCATCAGCATCGTCCCGTTGAAGGTGAGGCCGGCGGCGAACGCGGCGAGCGCTCCGGCGACCACGTGCGTCTGGTTCGGGGCGAAGTCGCCCCGCTGGTAGAGCAAGCGCACGATCGGCTCTGCCAGCACGGCCGAGATCACGCTTGCGGGGACGAGGAGGAATGCGATCTGCCGCAGGCCGAGCCCGACCGTGTGGCGGAAGCCGTCGAGGTCGCCGCGTGCGGCGAGCCGGGAGAGCGAAGGGAACAGCACAGTCGCGACTGCGACCGAGAACATCCCCTGAGGGAGCATGTAGACCCGGAAGGCCTTGTCGATCGCGGTCGGCGCAAGCTCGGGGTCGATCAGGCGCGAGGCGAAGATCGAGTCGACGACGAGGTTGAAGTTGATCAGCCCGAGCCCGATCGTCACCGGGACCATCAGCACGAAGACCCGGCGGACGGCTGGGTCGCGGTAGTCGAGCACCAGCTGCAGCCGCCCGTCGAGCCCGCGCAACCACGGAACAGGCAGCAGTACCTGGATCACCGTTCCGATCAGGATCGAGAACGCGTAGATGTAGAGCTGGGTGTTGATCGAGTTGGCGTGCGGAACGCCGAGCACGAGGCCGGCGATGATGGCGAGGTTCCAGAAGACCGGGCTCAGGGCCGGGACCGTGAAGTGCTCGTAGCTGTTGAGGATCCCGACGATCACGCCCGAGACGCCGAGGAGGGCGACGATCGGGAAGAGGACTCGCGAGAGGCCGATCGCGAGGTTCTTGTCGCCGCCGGGGTCGCCGAAGGGCGCGATCACGAGTGGCGCGATCACGATCAGGAGCGCCGTGAGCGCGCCGAGCCCGAGCAGCATCAGCCAGAAGAGGCTCGAGGCGACGCGCCAGGCGCGCTTCCGATCGCCCTTCTCCAGCAGCTCGCTGAAAACGGGGACGAACGCCGAGGAGAGCGCCGCGTCTGCGACGAGCGACCGGACCAGGTTCGGCACCTGGAAGGCGACCGTGAAGGCGTTGATCTTGCCCGCGGCACCGAAGTAGTAGGCGGCGACGATCTCGCGGACGAGGCCGAGGATGCGCGAGAGGCCGGTAGCGAGCGCGAAGATCGCCGTCGACCACGCCAGCCGCCGGCCGCGGGCCGCGGGCTGCTCCTGGCCGCGGACCGCAGTTTGCTCGTTCACGTGGCGAGTATAGGAACGGCCTCCGTCGGTGCTCCGCTGCCGCTCGGTGGACGGCGAACGATGCCTATCCCTTTCGGACATGTCCCTTTTGGCCATGTCCTGGGGCGCGGTGCCCGTAGCCTCCTCCCCGCTGCGAGCGTAGCTCTCGGGGGCGCGCGTGTCTGTGACGGAGTGTCACGAAAGCGTGCCGACGCGTGCGCGAGGCTGTTGCTACCATCGCCGGGCCCGCGCCGCGGGCATTTTCACGCTATGCCGAACATCAAGCAGCAGAAGAAGCGCGTCCGGATCGCGGCCGAAGAGCGGCTCGAGAACCTCCGCTACGCCTCGACCGTGAAGACGCTCACGCGGCGGTTGCGGGCCGCCGTCGAGGACGGCGACGCGGATCGCGTTGCCGACGAGCACCGTGAGCTCGTTCGCTGGATCGACCGGGCCGCTGCACGCGGCGCGCTTCACCGCAACGCCGCGGCCCGGAAGAAGGCGCAGGCCGCGAAGCTCGTTTCCGGCAGCTCGTCGTAGCGGCACTACCGTCGCGCCTCGGAACTGCGGGCCGGGCGGGGCGTTATGCGCTGCGCGCCACCTCTTCCCCGCGCGTGATGTCGACAAGCGCACGGGAGAACTCGAGCTCCCCCGGCAACTTGCTGCCGCCCTTCAGGGCGTGATCTAGCCGCGCAAGACGAACGATCGCGTCCCCGAGCTCATCCGGACTGAAGTTGCGCGCCTGCTCGAAGAGCTTCTGGACGTAAAAGCGATTCCGCTTCAGGCGCTCCGCGGCCGCCGCGGGCGGAACGCCCTCGGCATCGAGGGCCTGGCACTCGCGCACCCTGCTCACGTGACTCGTCAGCAGGCCTGCTACCCGAAGGAGAACGTCACGGGGAGCATCTCCCGAGCGCTCCACGATGCGTTCGCCAGCCGCGAGCACGGCGGCGACGTCGCGACGTCCCCAGGCGTCGGTCAGATCGAACGGCGGCACCTCGGCGCGTGCCGGGACGAGCTCCGCGACCTCCCTCTCCCCGATCCGCTCGCCGGCCGCCCAGGTCGTCAGCTTGTCGACCTCGGTCGCGAGCTCGTCGGCGTTCTCCCCCACGAGCTCGACGAGCGCGCGCGCCGCCGCGGCATCGATCTCGATTCCACGCTCGTGGAATTGCCGCTCGACCCACTTCGGCAGGTCTGCCTTTCGGCCCCTGCCGCGAGTCGGAATGTCGTAGACGAGGACCTCGCCGCCCTTCGCGACCGCCTTCGCGAGGGCAGAGTCTCGCTTGACCTCATCACCCGTAAGCGCGAGCACCGTCGTCGGCGACGGACGCTGAAGGTACTCCTCGAGCGACTTCACATCCGCGGCCTTCCAGCGTTCGACCTGGTCGACGACCACCAGCCGTCGCTCGACGGTGAAGAGCCCGAGCGCGTTGCATGCCGTGGCCACGTCCTCGCCACTCGCCTCATGTGCGCTCAGGTGTTCCGTGGCCGCCTCCCCGGCGCGGTCGCGAAGCCGCCGCAGGGCGCGTGTGACCTTCGGCCGGTCGGTGCCGATGATCAGGTACGCGGCGAGGAGCTCAGCCACCGGCGCCAAGCATAGGCGCACACTCCGACCCCCACGATCAGCAGCTCCACCAGTGACCGGGTCGAGGTGACCTGCGCGCCCGGCAGCCCGCCGACCACTCGCGCGCACCCCGCGAGGTACGCGGCGCACCAGCCGTTGAGCCAAGCGATCGACGCGGCTGCGGGAGGGAAAACGAGGCCCACAAGGGCGGCCGCGAACGCGAGCGCCAGCAGGGGTGCGACCGCCGGCGCGGCGAGGGCGTTCGCAGGCACGGTCAGCAGCGGGACCGCATGGAACTGCAGCCAGAGGATCGGAGCAGTCACGACTCCGCATGCCGTGGAGACGGCCAGCACGCCGGCGAGGTGCCCTTGCACCGGGTAGCCGGCGAGAACGCGCGTCAACCGCGGCACGAGTACGAAGATCGCGGCAACCGCCCCGAACGAGAGCTGGAATCCCGGGTCGAGGAGCGAGTAAGGGTTCCACCCGAGGAGCACGAGCGCCCCGAGCAAAAAGAAGTACCAACGGTCGACTGGTCTGGCCGCGAGCCAGGCCAGCGAGACGAGCGCCCCCGAGACGCCGGCTCGGATCACCGAAGGCTGCCCCCCGACAGCGAGCACATAGGCGGCGATTGCACCGAGGGCACCGACCTGCCCGAGCGCGCGCGGGAGCCCGAGCAGCCATGCAATCGCCAGCGCGCCGCCCGCGACGAGCACCACGTTTTGCCCCGACACGGCCAGGAGGTGGTAGAGGCCCGATGCACGGAAGCGCTCACGGAGGACCTCCGACAGCGACTGCTCATCGCCCAGGACCACGCCTTCGACGATTCCACGGCGCTCTCCATGGAGGCCCGGCGCAACCGAGCCGGCCAGGAACGCGCGCAGGCGATCCGCGACGCCGGCGAGACCTCCGCGGCGGCCGATCAGTCGCCACCGGTCGGCGTGGAGCACGACGTGGATGCCGTGCCGCCGCAGCCAGGTTCTCTCGTCGAAACCGTTCTTCGGCGGGCGCGGTCGACGCACTGTCGTGACCGCCTCGATGAGCGCACCCTGCGGCGGCGAGCGGCCGAGCGGCAACTGCAGCAACACCGCCTCACGAAAGCGCAGTTGGCCGAAGCGACTGACCTGCGCCGGGACACGAAGCTCGAAGCGCGAGCGTCGCGTCGGCCCGGTGACGACGAGCGATGTCCGCTCGGACGTGTCGACGTAGGCCAGCAAGATGCTTCGATCGAGCGCGTCAAGCCGCGCGCTTCCCCACCACCAGGCGATGAGCGCGATTGCTGCAAGAAGGAGCACAGCGCGCAGAGCCCCCGCCGTCAGAGCAGCTGTCGCCGCGAGCACGGCGGCCGCCGTCAAAGCGAAGAGAGCGGTGCCGCGCACCAGGTTGGCCGATGCGAGCCCGAGGCAGAGCGCGGCTACGTAGCGGTGAGGCGACACCTGCGAGCCGTTCACGGCACCACCAGCTCACGGAGCTGGTCGAGTCTCTTTGGCCCGATTCCCGGCACCGCGTCGAGCTCGTCGACGGAGGAGAAGGCTCCATGTTTCTCGCGGTAGTCGAGAATCTTCTGCGCGGTCACGGGACCGACGCCCGGCAGGGTGTCGAGTTGCTCGAGCGTCGCGGTGCTCAGCTGAACCGGTGCGGCCGGCGCACCGGGCGCTGCGGTGCCGCTGGCCGCGCCCGCGACAGTGCCCGGCGCGCCGCGGCGCGGTACGAGCACTTGCTCCCCGTCGGCGAGCGGCGCCGCCAGATTCACCTGCGCCAGCTCCGCCTTCGGCGTTGCTCCGCCCGCGCGGGCGATCGCGTCCGCAATGCGCGAGCCATGCGCAAGCCGGTACAGGCCCGGCCGGTGCACAGCCCCGACGACGTCCACGACCACCCGCGAGGACGACAGGCCGGTTACGCCCGGCCCTCCGGCCGGCGGCGGGGGGAGCGGCGCCGCCGGCGTCGTCGTTCCGGCCCCGAGGACGAACCGTCCGAGGAGCAGGAGAAGGGCGAGCGAGCCCGCGGCGGCAAGCAGTAGCCGCCGCCGCTGGAGGAGGAATTCCGGCATGTCTCGAGGCTGCCCGAGAAACCGTCACGCGTGTGTGACCAAGTTGTGCCGAAAGCGCAACGAAAACGGCGCAGAATCGGCACTGGTCCGACACACTTCCGTGCGCCTTCGGCCGGTACCGTCCCTAGCCCCCTCCCGCCCAGGGGCGCGCGCGTGAACTAGAAGAAGGGGAAGGTGGGGGGAAGCGGAAGTCTCCCGCGCGGGCAGAGGCGCTCGGCGAATCCCGCCCGGCTCTCGGCGCAAGTGCCCGCCGGCCCTACGAAGCAGCTCGCTCAGACCACGAGGTTGACGAGCTTGCGCGGCACGACGATCGTCTGGCGGATTTCCCTGCCGTCCAGGTGAGCCTGCACGCGCGGCGACGCTTTCGCCCGCGCGATCAGCTCATCCTCCGACTCGTCCACCGACGCCTCGACCCGGTCGCGCACTCGGCCGTTCACCTGCATCACGAGCTCGAACGTCTCCCGCTGCAGCTTCGACTCGTCCGCGACTGGCCACGGCTGCTCCCACAGACGGTCATGCCCCAGCTCCGCCCAGAGCTCCTCCGCGATGTGCGGCGCGTACGGCTGGATCAGCGAGACTGCGGTCTCGGCGGCGAAGCGCGCTCCTGGCGCCCCGGGGTCGCGTCCCAGCTCGTTCACCAGCTCCATCACGGCCGCGATCGGAGTGTTGAAGACGAAGCGACGGCCGATGTCGTCGCTCACCTTCGCGATCGTCTCGTGCGCCTTGCGCACGAGCGACCCGTCGCCGCCGTCAGCGGCACCGTCGTCCCCGCCCTCCGAGGCAGCATGCACGATCCGCCACAGCCGCCGCAGGAACCGGCCGACGCCCTCGATTCCTTCCTCGGTCCAGTCCATGTCCTGGTCGGCCGGCCCGACGAAGAGGATGTACAGCCGCAGCGCGTCCGCGCCGTGCATGTCGGCCAGCTGGTCGGGAGCGGTCACGTTGCCGCGCGACTTCGACATCTTCGTACCGCCCTGGCGCACCCAGCCCTGGTGGAACAGGCGCTGGAACGGCTCGCGAAAGCCGAGCAGCCCGAGCTCGTTCAGCACCTTGACGAAGAAGCGTGAGTACAACAGGTGCCCGGTCGCGTGGTCGATCCCACCGACGTACTGGTCGACCGGCGCCCAGAAGTCGACGAGCCGCCGCGAGAACGGCTCCTGCGAGTTGTGCGGGTCGCAGTAGCGCAGGAAGTACCAGGCCGAGTCGACGAACGTGTCCATCGTGTCGGCCTCACGCGTCCCTTCGCCGCCGCACGAGGGGCACGGGACGTGCAGCCACTCCTCGTTGGAGGCCAGCGGCGGCTTCCCCTTCGGCCGGTAGTCCTCGACCTCTGGTAGCAGCACGGGCAGCTCGTCGTCGGGCACCGGCACGATCCCGCAGCTCCCGCAGTAGACGACGGGAATCGGAGCGCCCCAGTAGCGCTGGCGGGAGAAGCCCCAGTCGCGCAGGCGGAAGCTGACGGCCGGCCGGCCGCGCCCGCGCTCGCCGAGCCACTCGACGATCGCCCGCTTGGCCTCCTCCACCTCCATCCCGGTGAATTGCTCCGAGTTGACCAGCACACCGGCCTCCTCGTCGACGACCTGCCGAACCGGCAAATCGAAGCGCTCGGCGAACTCGCGGTCACGCTCGTCGTGGCCGGGAACCCCCATGATCGCGCCCGTCCCGTACTCCATCAGCACGAAGTCCGCGACCCAGGCCGGTATGAGCTCGTCCGTGGCCGGATTCTTCGCGTAGAGACCGGTGAAGACGCCCGTCTTCTCCTGCGCGGCCGCGCGCTCCTCGCCGCGCTTGGTCCCGGCCCTCCGCACGTACTCTCGGATCTCGTCGCCGTGCGGTGATACCTCGATCAGGGTGTCGACGAGCGGGTGCTCTGGAGCGAAGACGAAGAACGTCGCCCCGAAGACGGTGTCCGGCCGCGTCGTGAAGACCTCGACGTCCACGTCCAGCTCGTCGAACCGGCACAGCAGCTCCGCGCCCTCCGAGCGGCCGATCCAGTTGCGCTGGATCGCCTTCGTCCGCTCGGGCCAGTCGATCAGCGCGTGGTCGGCGAGCAGGGCGTCCGCGTACGCGGTGATCCGGAAGAACCACTGCTCCATCTTTCGGTACTCGACGAGCGCGCCGCAGCGGTCGCACCGGCCGTTCACGACCTGCTCGTTGGCGAGGACCGTCTGGTCGTTCGGGCACCAGTTCACCGGCGCCTCCTTCCGGTACGCCAGCCCCCGCTCCAGGAAGCGCAGGAAGAGCCACTGCGTCCAGCGGTAAAACTCGGGCTCGTGCGCCGCGATCACGCGGTCCCAGTCGATCGCCCAGCCCAGGCGGCGCATCTGCCGCTCGATGTTCGCGATGTTGCGCTCGGTGATCTCGCGCGGGTTCCCGCCCTCCCTGATCGCCGCGTTCTCGGCGGGCAGCCCGAACGAGTCGTAGCCCATCGGCCGCAGCACGTGAAGGGCGTGGCGGCGGTGGAAGTGCGTGAGCACGTCGCCAAGCGTGTAGTTGAGGACGTGACCCATGTGCAGGTCGCCCGAGGGGTACGGGAGCATCTCGAGCATGTAGAACTTGTCGCTCGGCTCCTCGCCCGGCGCGGGGTCGTCGACGTAGAAGGCCCGCTCGTCCTCCCAGACGCGCTGCCACTTCATCTCGATCGCCTGTGGGTCGTATGTCTCCATCTCGTCCTCCGGATACAAAAAAACCTCTCGTCCGAGAGGTCCCTGGGGAAGCCGACGCGGCGAGCCGCGTTGCCTCCTGCGCTTACTCGAGAAGCTGCTCCATCTCCGCGGACTTTAGCATCCGCCTGTCGAAAACCGGAGGAGTGCGATGGCTGGATTCACGAAGGTCAACCTGAAACAGGACGTCGACGACCAGGGCCCGAACTTCGGCTACGAGGGCAAGATCGAGGCGCGGATGGCGCGTGTGCCGTTGGGGCTCGAGCATTCTGGTGTGAGCTACCTGCGGCTCGCACCGAACTTCCGGATGCCCTGGGGTCACACGCACAAGAGGCAGGAGGAGGTCTACATCCTGGTCGGCGGCAGCATGCGGGCGAAGCTGGACGACGAGGTGGTCGAGCTCGAGCCGTTCGACGCGCTCCGCGTGCCCAAGGACACGATGCGCGCCTTCGAGGCCGGCCCGGAGGGAGCGGAGATGATCGCGATCGGGGCGCCGCACACCGGGCCGGGTGATGCCGAGCTGGCCAACGACTGGTGGAGCGATTAGCACACCGGCGTGGGTGATCCCCGAGTCGCTCCTGCCCGAGAGCGCCTCGGTCGAGCGCGGTGAGCTGACCATCGGCGGGATCGGCGCCGCCGAGCTCGCGGAGGAGTTCGGCACGCCCCTGCTCGTGTACTGCGAGCGCACGCTGCTCGGCGCGGTGCGCGCCTACCGGGAAGCCGCGCCCGAGGCGATCGTGCTCTACGGCGTCAAGGCGTTTCCCAACGTCCCCTTGCTCGAGCTCTTCGGCCGTGAAGGCCTCGGCGCCGACGTTTCGACGCTCGGGGAGCTCGCCTTCGCGCGGCGGGCCGGAATCCCGGGCGAGCGGCTCGTCGTCCACGGGAACAACAAGAGCGCCGAGGAGCTGCGCGCCGCCGCCGAGGCCGAGGTTCGCTTCGTCGTCCTCGACGCGCTCGACGAGGTCGAGCCGGCGGCCGCCGCAGGCGTGAAGCACGCGCTCGTGCGCGTGACGCCCGGGATCGAGGCGGATACCCACCCGGCGATCCGTACCGCGCACCACGGGTCGAAGTTCGGGCTCGCGCCGGACCGGGCGATCGAGGCGGTCGCCAAAGCGCGCGAGGACGGAATCGACGTGGCCGGCCTCCACCTGCACATCGGCTCGCAGCTGCTCGATACCCGCGCCCCGCAGGCGAGCGTCGAGTGGCTCGGTGCATTCGCGGCCCGCTGCCGCGCCGAGCTCGGCTGGGAGCCGAGAACGATCGACCTCGGCGGCGGCCTCGGGATCCGCTACCTCGAAGGTGACCACCCGCCGGCGATCGGCGAGTTCGTCCGCGCGCTCCTCGTGACGCTCGATCAGGCCTGGGAGCTGCACGGGCTCGCTCGGCCCGAGGTGATCCTCGAGCCCGGGCGCTCGCTCGTCGGGCGCGCGGGCCTGACCCTCTACCGGGTCGGAGTGGTCAAGCACGCGGCGACCACCACCTACGTCGCTGTCGACGGCGGCATGTCGGACAACCCGCGCCCTCAGCTGTACGACGCGCGCTACCACGCCCTCGTCGCCAACCGGGCCGGCCAGGAGCCCACCGGCATCTACGCGATTGCCGGAAAGCACTGCGAGTCGGGCGACGTGCTGATCGAGTCCGTCCAACTGCCCGACCCGCGGCGAGGCGACCTGCTCGCCGTCCCGGCAACCGGGGCGTACACGCTCTCGATGGGCTCGAACTACAACGCGGTCCCGCGCCCGGCCGTGGTGCTCGTCGCCGACGGCGAGGCCAGGCTGATCCGCCGCCGCGAGACGCTCGAAGACCTTCTTCGGCTCGACGAGACCAGCAGCTAGGCTCAGCCGGATGCTGCGCCGGCTCCACATGCTCCCCGGGGTCGTGCTCGTCAGCCTCGCCGCGGCGATGTGGGGCCTCGACGGCCTGATCCGCAAGCCGCTCTCGGACTCGACCTCCGCCTACACGATCGTGTTCGGCGAGCACGTGGTGCTCGTCGCGCTGACGCTGCCCTTACTCGTTGCGGCGTTCACCGCGCTCTGGCGCGCCGGCTGGCCCTACGTCGGGGCCGGGATCGCGATCGGCGCCGGCGCGTCGGCGATCGCGACCATCCTGTTCACGAAGGCCCTCTTCCACGGCGACTTCATCACTGTCGTCGTCCTGCAGAAGGTGCAGCCCCTGATCGCTGTGGCCGGAGCATGGCTCGTCCTCGGCGAGCAGCCGCGCCGGGGGTTCGCCTGGATCCTCCTCCCGGCGCTGGCGGGGATCTGGCTGATCGCGCTGCCGCATCCGCTTCACCCGCACGCCCACGGGTTGACGCCGATCGTCGAGACGCTCGCCGCCGCCGCGCTCTGGGGGATGGGCACCGTCTTCGGGCGCTACCTCGGCCGACGGCTCGCGTTCGAGCACGTCTCGACCGTCCGCTTCGGCTTCGGCCTCGTGGCGAGCGCCTGCGCGCTACCGATCGTTGGGGCCGCCGCGTTCTCGAACGCACACGACAGCTTCTGGATCGCGGTGCTGGCGCTCGTCACCGGATTCCTGGCGCTCAACCTCTACTACTACGGCCTGCGGCGCACGCCCGCCCTGCTCGCGGCGATCGGAGAGCTAGCGTTCCCGGTCACGGCCGCGCTGGTCGGGATCTACGTCTTCAACAGCTCGCTGCGGTGGACGCAGTGGGTCGGCGTTGCGGTCACCGTCGGCGTCATCAGCCTGCTCCCGGTGCGCCGCCGCCAGCTCGTCCGCGTGCCACCCCGCGAGCCCGCGCTGGCGAGCACGTAGTAGGCGACTATCGGACCCGGAACAGCCCGCCGAACGAGACCCAGTGGCCGGCGTGGAAGCGCTCGAGCTTCGACTGGTCGATCGGGAAATGGTCGCTGCCGGTCGTCCGGACCGAGATCCCCGGCAGCAGGAACGGGTCGTTCTTGATGTTCAGGTGCGTCGCGGCTTTCATGATCCCCGGCCGCGTCAGGTTCTTCCCTGCCTTCTTCAGCGCCGCGACGAAGGTGTGCGCGGCAGACATCCCGTAGATGGCGTAGACGTCGTTCGGATTCCCGCCCTTGTAGCGCTTCATGATCGTGCGATACAGCTTCATGCCCGGGTCCTTCTGCCAGCGGGCGTCGGTCGGGTCCTTGAGGAAGACGATCGAGATCGTGCCCTCGGTCTGCTTCTTGCTGGTGGCGGCCGTGGCGAGGCCCATGATGTTCGCCGCGCTCGAAACCGCGTTCACGTAGACCTTCGGACGCCAGCCCTGGGTCCTCGCGGCGTAGAAGGCGCCAATCGTGAACGTCGGCGTCGAGAAGAGCATCAGCGTGTTGACCTTCTTCGCCTTCAGCTTCGAGATCTGGGACTTGACGTCAGAGTCGGTCACGTCGTAGCTCTGCTTGGCGACGATCAGCCTCGCCTTCTTGCCGAGCCCGTTGCGGAGCCCGTTGAGCAGGTCCTTGCCGTAGTCGTCGTTCTGGTACAGCACGCCGATGCGTGCCTTGGGGCTGGTCTTGGCGACGTAGCGCCCGTAGATCGTCCCCTCGGCGCGGTAGTTCGGCTGGTAGCCGATCGTCCACTGGTACTTCTTGTAGTCCCGCCCGAACGTGGTCGCGCCGCTGGCGACGAAGAGCTGCGGCACCTTCAACGCGTTCAAGTAGGAGCGCGTCGCCAGGTTGTGCTCGGTGCCGAGGCTGTTGAAGATCGCGAAGACCTTGTCCTGCTGGACGAGCTCGCGCGTGTCCTGGACGGTCCTCGACGGGTCGTAGCCGTCGTCCATGTAGACGTACTTGATCTTGCGCTTGTTCACCCCGCCACGGGCGTTCACGTACCTGAAGTACGCGGCGGCGCCCTTGGCGACCGACTGGTACTGGGAGGCCGGCCCGCTGAGCGGCGTCGTGCCGCCGATCAGGACCTGGGTCGAGGTGACGCCCGGAGCGCCCGCACCGGACGCGACCGTGGCAAGCACGAGCGCGCCCACCCCGCACAGCAGCAGCTGAACCCTCCTGGACATTCCCTCTAGGGACGAAGGTATAGCCGGGTTGTTAGGGGCCTGGCAAGCCGCTTCAGCAGGCCGCCGGCGCCGGTCGGGAGCAGGATCATCACGAGGATGATCGCGAGGCCGTAGACGAGGTCGGGGACGCCCTGCGCGCTCGAGACGCGCGTCGAGAGATCGGGCAGGTACTGCACGAAGAGGGCGCCGAGAACCATCCCGGGCAGCGAGCCGAGGCCGCCGACCACTGCGCCGACGAGGATCAGGATCGAGAGCAGGAAGGTGAACGTAAGCGGGTTGACGATCTCGTCCTGGATCGCGAGCAGCGAGCCCGCGACTCCGGCGTAGACCCCGCTCAGCGCGAAGGCGAGCGTCTTCGTCCGGGCAAGGCCGATGCCCACGGAGGCGGCGGCGACCTCGCTGTCACGCACGGCTCGGAAGGCGCGCCCGAAGCGGCCGCGCACGATCAGCCAGGCGACGAGGAAGCCGATCAGGCCGATCCCCCAGGTGAGGTAGTAGAGGAAGTGGTTCTGGGTCATCGAGTGCCCGAAGACCGTCACCGTGCCGCTGAGCCCGGTCACCTGCAGCGGCGCCTGCTCGAGGAGGCGCAGGCCCTCCCCGCCGCCGGTCAGCCCTGAGAACTTCCGCAGGAGCGAGGGCATCGCGACCGCGAAGGCAAAGGTGGCAAGCGCGAGGTAGAGCCCGGACAGGCGCAAGGCAGGCAGGCCGATCAGGAACCCGACGATCCCGGCTGCGACGCCGGCGAGCGGGATCGTCCAGACGTCGCGCCAGTGCTCGTGCACGACGAGCGCGGCGGTGGTGTAGCCGCCGACCGCCATCAGCGCGCCGTGGCCGAGCGAGATCTGGCCGGTGTAGCCGGTCAGCAGGTTGAGCCCGACGATCGCGATGAAGAACACGCCCGCACGAGCCAGGTCGCGGGAGTGGAAGTCGCTGACGAACCGCGGCGCGAACGTATAGACGGCGAGCACCGCTGCGGCCATGAGCAGCCAGAGGGCGATGCCGAGCGAGCGACGTCGCATCAGACCCTGCTCACCGCGGCGCGCCCCCACAGGCCGGACGGCTTCACCAGCAGCACGCCCAGGATCACCGCGAGCGCCACGGGCAGCCGCAACTCGGTGCCCACCCAGTCGACGTAGGTCCCGATCAGGTTGACCAGCACCCCGAGCAGCATCGAGCCGACCACGGCGCCGAACGGGCTCTCGAGGCCGCCGAGCACCGCACCGGCGAATGCGTACAGCAGCACCGGCTGCATGAAGTTCTGGTCGAAGCTCGCGAGCGCCGGCGCGGTCAGCATCCCCGAGACCCCGCCCATCGCGGCGGCCAGGCCCCAGCCCAGCGCGAGCATCCAGCTGACGCGCACGCCCACGAGCCGGCTCGCATCGCGGTTGACCGCAGCCGCGCGCGACGCGAGCCCGAGCTTCGTGAACCGGAAGAAGAGCCAGAGCAGCGCGACGGCCGCGAGCGAGACCCCGATCGTGCCGAGGTCCTGGATCGAGAAGGCGACCCCCGCGATGTCGATCGGCCTGGTCGAGAACGCGTTGGGCAGGCTCCGCGTCTCGGGCGTCCAGATCCAGCGTGCTGCGCCGTTCACGACGAAGAAGAGGCCGATCGTCACGATCACCACCGTCAGCACCGGAGCGCGCTCGACCGGCCGGATCACCGCCCGCTCCAGGGCGACCCCGCCGGCGAACGAGATCGCGATCGTGAGGAAGAACGCACCCCAGTAGGAGAGCCCGTGGTGGACGAGCGACCAGGCGATGAAGGTCGCGAACATCGCCATCTCGCCCTGCGCGAAGTTCACGACTCCCGTGGAGCGGTAGATGAGCACCAGCGCGACGGCGAGGGTTGCCCAGACGCCGCCGTTCGCCAGCCCGATCACGGTCTGCTGCGCGAGTTGCGTCCAGTCGAAGGCGAGCAGCATTCAGTAGCCCAGCGAGCCGACGCTTGCGGCGGCGTCTTCAGGACGCGCGGGCTTTGCCTGCGCGTCCGTCTGAAATGATCGGTCGACAACTGACATGGCTTAGTAACCGAGATAGGAGCGTCTGACGGACTCGTGGCGGCGGAGCTCGACGCTCGGCCCTTCGATGGCGACCCGGCCGACCTCGAGCACGTACGCGCGCGACGAGGCCTCGAGCGCAAGCGCGGCGTTCTGCTCGACCACGAGCACCGCGAGCCCCTCCTCCTCGTTCAGCTCGCGGACGATGCGGAAGATCTCGGCCACGACGAGGGGGGCGAGGCCGAGCGAGGGCTCGTCGAGGAGCAGCAGGCGCGGCCTGAGCATCAGCGCTCGCGCGAGCGCGAGCATCTGCTGCTCGCCGCCGCTCAGCGTCCCGGCGCGCTGGCCGCCCCGCTCGGCGAGCTGCGGGAAGTAGCCGAGCACGCGCCGCTCGTCTTCGGCGACGGCCTTCCGGTCGCGGCGCACGTAGGCCCCGAGGCGCAGGTTCTCGCCCACCGTGAGCTCCGTCAAGGTGCCGCGGCCCTCGGGCACGTGCGCGATGCCCGCGCGCGCGACCGCCTCGGGGGAGCCGCGCGCGATGCTTCGTCCCGCGAAGGCGATCCGCCCGCCCCTGCGGACCGTCCCTGAGATCGCGCGAAGCGTCGTCGTCTTGCCCGCGCCGTTCGCACCCAGGACGGCCACCGCCTCGCCCTCGCGGACCGTGAGCGAGACTCCGTGGAGGGCGGTGACCGGGCCGTAGGCGGCGGTGACGTCCTCGAGCTCCAGCAACGGAGCGGGCCCCGCCTCAGCCATTGACTGAGCCCAGGTACGCCTCGATCACCTTCGGGTCGCTCTGCACCTCTCGCGGAGTCCCGCTTGCGATGCGGCTGCCGAAGTCGAGCACGTGGACGCGGTCGGCGACGCCCATCACGAGGCCCATGTGGTGCTCGACGAGGAGCAGCGTCACCTCGAAATCCCGGCGCAGGTTGCGAAGCAGCGCGCCGAGCTGCTCGACCTCCTCGTGGTTCAGCCCGCCGGCCGGCTCGTCGAGGAGCAGCAGCCGCGGGCCGGCGGCGAGCGCCCGTGCCAGCTCCACCCGTTTTCGCGTTCCGTACGAGAGCTCCGCCGCTGGGCGGTGCGCGAGCGGCGAGAGGCCGACGTACCCGAGGAGCTCGCGGGCGCTGCGGCCGCGGCGTGCATAGCGGCCGACGAGCACGTGCTCGAGCACGGTCATCGAGCTGAAGAGCTCGACGTTCTGGAACGTTCGCGCGATGCCGCGGCGCACGACCTTGTGCGGCGGCGTGCGGAGCAGGCTCTCGCCGTCGAAGGCGATCGCGCCCTCATCGGGCCGGTAGAGCCTCGTGACCAGGTTGAAGAGCGTCGTCTTGCCGGCGCCGTTGGGGCCGATCAGGCCGACGATCTCGCCCTCCGCCACGTCGAGCGAGACGTCGTCGACCGCGACGACCCCGCCGAACCGCCGCGTCACGTGCTCGACCGAGAGCAGCGCCACGGCGGAGGACTCTACGGCCCGCCGGCCCGCCGCTCCAAGTACCAGTCTGTTACCTGGTGCTCAGGGCGGCCTGGAGCTCGGCCGGGTCGGTGACCGGCGCGCGGCACGCGAAGCGCTCGCAGACGTACACGGCCGGCCTTCCGTCGACGTAGTCCTTGCCCTCGAGCAGCGGCACGCCGTCGGCAGGGCCGAAGGCGACGACGGCGTTCGGGTTGAACGGGTCAAGCGCGGCCCGCGCCACCTCGCTCCCCGGCGGCCCGACGATCGCGATCTCCCGCGGCGTCGTCAGGTAGAGGTCGAGCGCGTTCAGCGCCCACGCGAACTCGGTCGGCGCCCGGCCGAGGCTCTCGCCGAGCAGGCGCAGCACTCCCGCCGCGCGCTGCTCCAGCTCGTCGTCGCCGTAGATCCGGGACAACCGCAACAGCACGTAGGCGAGCATCGAGTTGCCCGATGGAACCGGGTGGTCGAAGAGGTCCTTCTTCCGCGCGACGAGCTGCTCGCCCTCGGCGGTCGCGAGGAAGAAGCCTCCGTGCTCGTCGTCTGCGAAGAGCTCGAGCGCGAGCAGCGCGAGCCGCCGCGCCTCCTCGAGCCAGAGCAATTCGCCGGTAGCGACGTGGAGCTCGTAGAGGCCGTGCGCCACGTTCGCGTAGTCGTCCAGGAAGCCCGCGCCGCTGGTGCGTTCGTCGCGGACACTCCGCCAGAGCCCGCCACGCTCGTCCGAGAGCGGCCCGAGCAGGAACGAGCCGAGCGCCCGCGCCTCCTCGACCCAGTCCGCACGCCCGAGCCGGCCTCCCGTTTCGGCCAGCGCCGCCAGGGCGAGGCCGTTCCACGACGCGATCGCCTTGTCGTCCCGCCCCGGCTGCGGCCGACGCGAACGGATCCCGAGCAGGCGCGCCCGCGTATCCGCGTCCAGCTCGCCCCGCAGCACGAAGCGCCCGTCCTCGAACGGCTGGAACAGCCCTTCGGGCGCGCCCTCACCCGGGGCCCACGTGTACGTGAGCCCCTCGACGCCGTCGGTGTCCGCGTCCTGCGACGACGCGAAGCCGCCGCCCTCCAGCCGCAGCTCGCGCAGCAGGTACTCGACGGTCTCCTCGGCGACCTCGCGGTGGCGCTCGTTCCCGGTGACCAGCCAGCCGTGCAGGTACGCCGGCACGAGCAGCGCGTTGTCGTACAGCATCTTCTCGAAGTGCGGCACGAGCCAGCGCGCGTCCACCGAGTAGCGGTGGAAGCCTCCGCCGACGAGGTCGTACATCCCGCCCGCGGCCATCGCGTCCAGCGTCTCCACGGCAAGAGCACCCTCACCGCGACGGAGCAGCAGCTCGAGCGCCGAGGCCGGCGGGAACTTCGGCGCGCCGCCGAACCCGCCCCACTCCGGGTCGTGCAGCTCGCCCAGGCGGCGCACGGCCTGGAAGAGCAGCGACTCCGTGAGCGGCTCGGACGAGGGAGCCGCCGAGGCCGCCTGCCGCAGCGCCTCGACCATCACCTCCGTTCGCCGGGTCACGTCGTCGCGCCGCTCGCGGTAGAGCTCGGAGACGGTGACCAGCACGTCCCGGAACGAGGGCAGCCCGTGGCGCGGCTCCGGCGGGAAGTAGGTGCCGCCGAGGAACGGCTCGCCCTCGGGCGTGAGGAAGACGGTCAGCGGCCAGCCGCCCTGACCGGTCATCGCGACCACCGCGTCCATGTAGATCCCGTCCACGTCGGGCCGTTCCTCGCGGTCGACCTTGACGTTGACGAAGCGTTCGTTCATGAGCGCCGCCGTCTCCTCGTCCTCGAACGACTCGTGCGCCATCACGTGGCACCAGTGGCAGGCGGCGTAGCCGACGGAGAGGAGGATCGGCTTGTCCTCTTCCCGGGCGCGCGAGAGCGCATCCTCGCCCCAGGGGTGCCATTCCACAGGATTGGCCGCGTGCTGCAAGAGGTAGGGACTGGTCTCGGAGGCGAGCCGATTCATTGCAGTACGCTCCAAACGGTCGCACCGGCAAAGCCGGCACGACCTCTCATGGTCGGCACCGCAAGCGGCGCCTTAGCTGCAGCAGGTACGGGCGCGTCTCGGACGCGAGCCGGTTCACCTTTGTACGGTAACGGCGTGGCCCTCCCAGGCGGCACCGTCACCTTCCTCTTCACCGACATCGAGGGCTCGACGCGGCTCCTCCAGGAGCTCGGCGACGACTACGGGAAGGTCGTGGCCGACCACCGGCGGCTGCTGCGGGAGATCTTCAAGGCGGCGAACGGCTCCGAGGTCGACACGCAGGGCGACGCCTTCTTCTACTCGTTCCCGCGCGCGCGGGACGCCGTTCGCGCGGCCGTCGAGGGGCAGCGGGCGCTTGGCGGGCACGAGTGGCCGCGCGGTGCCGAGGTGCGCGTGCGGATGGGCCTGCACACCGGCGAGCCGAGCGTCGGCGACGAGGGCTACGTCGGCCTCGACGTGGTGCGCGCGGCGCGGATCTGCTCGGCCGGCCACGGCGGCCAGATCCTGCTCTCGGAGACAACCCGCGCGCTGCTGGGCAACGACGTCCCCGAGCGCGTCAGCGTCCGCGACCTCGGCCGGCAGCATCTGAAGGACGTCCAGTACGAACACGTCTACGAGCTCTCGCTGGACGAGTCCCGGACCGAGTTCCCACCGCTGAAGGAGAGTCGGGGCGACACGATGGAGGACCGCTTCGCCGCCCGGATCAACGCGTACGTCGAGGAACAGCTCGAGGCGGCCCTCAGCCAAGCCGGCCCCAGGCCCAAGAAGGACCGTCCCGACAAGCGCGGCTGCCTGTTTGCGCTCCTCGTGATCGCAGCAGCGGTCGGCGCGCTCGTTCTGCTCGCCCAGCTGATCTAGTGCAACGGGTGGTCTCACTCGAAACCGAGCGGCTGCTGTTGCGTGCGCCCGTGCCCGACGACGCCGAGGCGCTTGCGCCGATGTACGGCGACCCGGAGGTGATGCGCTACGTCGGCGACGGGCGCGCCCTCACGCGCGCGGAGACCGAGCACTCGGTGCGGCGCATGATCGAGCGCTGGGAGGCGGACGGCTTCGGCCTCTTCACC
>JBKPAM010000020.1:0-35592 GCA_046726435.1 Actinomycetota bacterium | reverse complement strand
GGCAGCTGCTACACCTGTCGCGACTGCGGGACTAACACCGGTTGTAGCTAATCGGCGAACCAAGACCGGATGTCGCCATCGCCAAAGGAGAAGGCGGCCTCCGACTCCATCGATCGTGAGTCGTCCCTAGCTCGCGAACTCCTCGAAAGCGGCAGCGACCTCGCGGGAGCAACGACCGGCGCTGCTATCGGCTTACTCGGCGGACCGGGTGGTGCGATCGAGGGCGCCGCGGCGGGTGTCGCCGTGACGCGCGCGCTCAAGCGCGTGGGCGCGGAACTGAAACAGCGATTCCTTAGCCCCCGAGAACAGGTACGGGTGGGCGCGGCATTCGCGTACGCGGGCGCAGCCATTCGCGAGGCTCTCGATCGAGGCCAACTGCCGCGCTCCGACGGTTTCTTCGACGAGGCGGCGGACAATCGACCGAAGGCCGAAGAGTTACTTGAAGGCGTCCTGCTAAAGGCGCGGGATTCCTATGAGGAAAAGAAGCTACTGCTCCTCGGAAACCTCTAGGCGGCGATCGCATTTCACGAAGAGATCAGTGCCGCCCAGGCCCTACGGCTTCGGAGGCGGCTAGAGGGAGGCGAGCGCCACCAGCAATAGAGCGAACGCCGTCCAGGTCGTCGCCATTTGGATCCAGTTGATCGTGAAGTAGCGCCGCCGTCCCGCCTCCCAGTCCGCTGGCAGAGCCTTGGGATCCCAGGCCAAGATCACCTTGTAGTGCGGTTCCTTCCACACGTTCGAGACGACGTAGATCCCGACGATCACCACGCCCAGGCCGATCGCGGTGAGCACGAACGAGGTGGAGCCGGGATCGTCCCGGAGGAGCACGAGCGCGACGATCGGCGCGATGCCCATCCCGAGCGACCAGGCGTAGTTGAACACCTTGCCCCAGCCCTCGTCCGCGTATCGAAGGAACGCTTCCATGAAGTTCCGGAAGCCCCGGCCGTTCATGGCCGCAAGCATCGGACGCATGATCGTGCTCAGCAATCCCAAGAGGCCGGACGCGAGCCCCGAGAAGAACGCAGACGCTGCGAGTGTCCATTCTTCGGCCGTCACGCTAACCGCCTCCCGGCGCTGGCAGACCGCATCCTAAGCGGGGTGTCCATGCCGGTCGAACCTCCAAGTGACGGGATCGCCGCGGTTCGCGGGTTGTAGAGAGGCACCCACCGTGCGCGGTCGACGAGTTCGTGGTCGACGCGGCGCTAGAGCTCGCCGGCGGATCTGCGGCCGCTTGCTCGAGTCGCCGAGGTCGCCGAGCCGGCGGCCACGGCGTTCGTGATCACCCTGAACGACGCGCGGTAGCGCAGGCGGTCGAGCACCGACACGACATTCCGGCCGCCTCGAGCGGTTCTCTCACCGGCGATCAACCGGCGTCAACCGATCGTCAACCGCCGCGACCGACGATTCATGCCGTCGTGAACGTGGAGCCCGCACCGGCCAAGCATAGGAAGCACCCGGCGGAGCGCCAGCCCCGGCCGGTGCGGCCAACGGAGAGGAGAAAGCGATGCAAATGAAGGCATTGTTGGCGGCGATCGCGGTTGTCATCTCCGGCGTTGGAGCCGGTGTCGCGCGCGCCGACCAGCCACCGCTCGAGTTCGCGGGCCAGCCGTTCTACTTCACCGCGAACTGCACCGGGATCGGCGACGTGATCCTCGTGAACCAGTCGCTGGCCCACAACGCTGCCCTGCAGATCGTCGGAGGTCAGGGAGTGGTCCTCGTGGGGAAGCCCGGGATCGAGAAGCGCGCGAACGCCGAGTGCACCTTCACTGGCGGCGGGCTCTCGCCCGAGACGATTGAGCCCTTCGACGAGCCCTCCACCGAGCCCGTAGTGATCGTCGACGCCTAGCAGATGCCTCGTCAGGCAGTGCTGGTGCTGCTCGCCACGGCCGTCCTCGCGCCTGCGGGGACGGCCGGCAGGTACAGCCCCGCGGCCGCGCCAAGCCCACGGGCTCCCGCCCAGCGCGTGGTCGTGCGGACCGAGCTCGTGCCTGCCTCGAGCGACGGATTCGACTGGCTCGACGCGGCCGCGGGCTTCGGCGTCGCGATCGTCGCCGTCGCCGTTGTGCTGCTCGCCGTCGGCGGCAACCGACAGCGCCTCCCCCGTCCCATTCGACTCTGAAGAGGAGGAGTCATGACCCTACGACGACTGTTTCTGGCAACCGGCTCGCTCGCGGTCGGCGTCGCGGTCTCGTCCGCGCTTGCAGGCGGCCCGGCGTTCGGCGACCAGCACCGAGCCGCAGCTGCACCGAACGGGTCCGCCGGAAGACTCTGCGTAGGCAGCGGTCCCGGCTGTTACGCGACGATCCAAGCCGCTGCCGACGCGGCGCATGATGGCGACACCATCACGGTCGAGCCCGGCACCTTCGCCGGCGGCGTCACGATCGATGTGAGCGTCAGGCTCGTCGGCGCAGGTGCCGGCCGCACGATCATCAGCGGCGGCGGTCCGGTGGTGACGATCGGCACCTTCGGAGCGTCGGCCGAGCCGACCGTCTCCATCGAAGGGGTGACGATTACGGGCGGCATCACGCGGTCAAGCCCGGAATCGGTGGCCTTCACAGGCCAGGAGGGCGTGTTCGCGGCGGGCGGCGGCGTCGAGATCCCGCCCAATGCCGACTTCAGCGGCGGCGCGACGGTCACGATCGCGGGCAGCGTCATCACCGGCAACCGCGTTGCGCCCAGCGACACGGCGCCCTCCGGTCCGCCCTGTCCCGGCGGTCCCTGCCCGTTCGCGTTCGCAGGCGGCGGCGGAATCGACAGCTGGGGCACGCTGACGCTGGTGAACACGAGGGTGAGTAACAATCGCGTCGGCTCGGCTTCCGGACTGTCCACACTCGCGAGCGATGCCGACGGCGGTGCGATCACGAGCTTCCTCGGCCCACTCACGATCAGCGGCTCCCTCATCCACGGCAATCACGCGAGTGCGACTGGTCCTAACGGAAGGTTCGCCGAAGCCGGAGCGATCATGGCATTCGGGGGGAGACTGACCGTCAGCAGCAGCTCGGTGACCCACAACAGCAGTGCACTCGAGGCGTCGCTCCCGAACAGCGTCGACCAGCTCGCCAACAGCGGGGGGATCCATGTCGCCGGGGACGTATCCGCCGCCACGATCAGCAACACGAGGATTTCCGGCAACTCCGTCACCATGACGAACACCGTCGGCGACGCCGAAGCGTTCTCCGGCGGCGTCCACGTCGACCTCGGTATCGACTTCACGATGAGCAACAGCGTTGTCACCGACAACAGCGTCAGCTCGGCGGCGCTTGCGGGCTCGTCGGGCGATGCCGGCGGCGACTCCGGCGCGGGGGAGCTCCAAGGCACGATCAGCAACACGCGCTTCACCGGCAACACAGTCGGCGTGGCCTCGGCGGCAGGAAACGCGACAGCCCTGGCAGGTGCGTTCATCGACTTCGGATCGATTGCCAACAGCGTCATCAGCGACAACAACATCCATGCCTCGAGCCCGCGCGGGACAGTTTTCGGCGCGGGCGGCGCCGTTGTCGTCGACGAGCCCGGCCTGTCGGTGCGCAACAGCGAGGTGAGCGGGAACACGATCCACGCGAGCGGGGCGAGCGGGAGCGCTCAGGGCGGCGGCATCTTCGACGCGCCGATCGAGGATGGTCCCCCGGGTGGGCCACTGACGCTCCTGAACAGCGCCATCACCCGCAACGCGCTGAGCGGAGGCAAAGGCGTCTCGCTTCAGGGCGGTGGCCTCTACCTACAAGGCGAGACGCTCGCGCTGAGGCACAGCGAGATCGCGCACAACTTGCCCGACGACTGCTTCGGCTGCTGAATACGGCAGACGCGTTGACGATCAAGAACGCGGAGAGAGCCCGGTGTCGGGCTCTCTCCGTCGCGTGGATCGTGCTGGAGGAGCCTCTCAACGGTGTCAGACACCGTTACAAGGGAGGCCCGGTGGGCGGGCCTCCCGCAGCTCCTTCCGATTCGGCCGAGTGCTATCGGCCGGCGCCGGGGCGCGTCAAGGACGCCTGCGGACCCGCTACTCCGACGTGTACAGCTCGGCGCTCGCGACCGGCTCGCTGCCGCACCCCTTCGGAGTGCAGTTCGCGAGCCTCTCGCCGCCGACGCCCAGGACCTGTCCGCTGGGAAGCAAGGCGAGGGCAGCGCCGCCGACTAGCGGATACGCCCTGGGGCCGGTCGCAGTCCACGTGCCGGTAGCGGGCGAGTAGACGTCGCCCGCGTCGCCGCCCCCGGCGACGAGCACGCGTCCGTCCCGGAGGAGCACGGCCGCGGAGCCGTGGTAGTCCGTCATGCTCCCGGTCGTCGTCCAGCTGCGCGAGGCCGGGTTGTAGAGCTCGGCGGAGAGGCCAGCGGTCCCGTACGGGTTGCTACCGCCGGCGACCAGCACCCGGCCGTTGCCGAGCAGAGTCGCGCTCGCGGACTCGCGGGCGACCGTCATGGGCGCGGCGCGCAACCAGCGTCCGCGGACGGGATCGTAGAGCTCCGCGCTTCGCAGCCAGCCGTCTCCGAAACCGCCCGCGACCAGGACCGTGCCGTCGGGCAGCAGCGTCGCGGTGTGATTCCTACGGGGCGTCCTGAGGCTCCCCGTCAACGTCCAGCGGCCCGTCGCCGGGTTGTACAGCTCGGCACTCGCCTGCACACCCGTACCGTCAGCGGCAAGACCACCGACCACCAGCACGCGACCGTCGCGGAGCAGGGTGCCGGTCATCGAGATTCGGCCGACATTCATGCTCCCCGTCGTCGTCCAGGTGTTCGTCGCCGGGTCGTATAGCTCTGCGTCGGCGCTGTACCGACCGCCGCCCGCGACGAGCACGCGCCCATCTGTCAGGCGCACGGCGACGTGCGCCCAGTGCGACTCGTTCAGCGAGCCGGCCGGGCTCCAGGTGCCGGTCGGCGGGTCATACAGCTCCGCAGTGAGCTCGTCGACCCCGCCGACGACCAGAATGCGGCCGTTGCCGAGCGGCGTGGCGGTCACGTGCGCGCGCGGGGTGGCCAGGCTCGCCGTCGCCAACCAGCTGCCGGTCGCCATGCTCGCCGAAGACCCCGAGGCGAGCGCAGGAACCGTAAGGGCGAGGAAGGCGCAGATCGCGGAAGCTACGGATCTCGGGCTCATGACGAATCCCCCCTTTTGCCTGCCTGATGCGAGACGAGGATCGCATGGGAGCCCCGTCGCTCGCCCTTACAAAACCCTTAAGCCGTAGAGACGCCGCGACGGCTGAGCGGGGATCGCGACGCGCCGACCTGAGCACGCGTCGCGCGCCGGCGATTCGTTCGTCGTCGAGCGTCAAGCGTCAGGGTCGTGCTGATGCCGGGCGGGGAACTGCCCTCGCAGATCAATGGCGGTTCGCAGGCGGACTAACCGCCACTCTCCACTCACTGTGGGACGGGTTCGTCGCTCGCTCTAATCCTCGCCGTCCCAGTAGTCGAGCAGCGGCCCGGGCCGAGTTAGCAGGATCTGCTCGCCCTTCGCGCTCCGCGCGCCGATCTTGCCGCTGTCGAGTTGCTCGACGACTTCCGGCGCGATCTTGGTCGAGAGCATCAGCACGCGGATCGGGGAGTCGGTGCGGTTGCTGACCTGGTGGGCACCCTCCTTCCCCCGGGGAAAGCAGACGACGTCGCCCTCCCTCAGCGCCTGCTCGCTCTCGGGGGTGCGGAGCGTAGGCTCTCCGCGCAGGACGACGAGCCACTCCTCGTTCGCGTGGTGCAGGTGGTACGGGCAGAGCCTATTGCCCGGGTCGAGCTCGTACATCGTCCCGCCGAGCAGCTCCGCCCCGATGTGCTTGCCTACCCAAGCGTCCCTGCTGAGCCAACCCTCGCGGTCCTCCGAGCGGTCCCAGGCCTCGCCGTGCAGGTTGAAGACCTTCATGCCGGGTAGCGTAGGCCTCGGCGGAGAGGCGCCGCCGGACTCGAGCCTTGCGCGCCCCGATCCCGGAGGTCAGCCTCGCGCCTCCTGACGCAGCCAGCTCACCGGATCATCGGCGTGGAGGCAGTTCCAGACGCGCAAAGACCTCAACGGGTCTTAGAAACCGCCTCGCCTAGACGAGCGCCAGGGCGACCAAGAACAGGCAAACGCCGCCGACGTCGTGGCGCGGCCCGCGTTCGGCGATGTCACCCGACGGCAAGTCGGAGAGCTTCGTCTTCGGCTGCGTAATCGAGTCGAAGATCTGGCACTTCGTGCAGCGTCGCCAACTCCCACTCGATCGTGCGGCGCAATCCCTCTGCCTCGTCGACCGTCTCGTCGTATCCAAGCTCGCGACGGATCCGCGCCGTATCGAGCTCCAGGTGCTGGGCAAAGTCGAAGGGCTGTCGAAGCGCGAGGGGCACGTCGTCGTGCGGAAGGACGAGAACCGTCCCCGCCCACCCCGTGATCCTCGCGACGGCTCGAACCCACTCCGCCTCGGAAGCGACTGGCTCCCCGCCCACGTTGTAGATCCGCCCGCTCGCCCGCTCATCGACGACTGCGAGCGCAATTGCGGCTGCGACGTTCTCCGCGTAGCCGCGACTCCAGCGCCATCGAGCGTGCGTCGACCCGAGGACGATGGCCCGCCTGTCGTCATGCATCGCGCGCACGTACCGCGCGAGTCGGTGCTGCCGGTCTCCGGGGCCGTGTGTTGCGGGAAGCCGAAGAATTGTGGAAGGCAATGCTGGATCGGCTGGAGCTGCTCGCTCGGCATCGAGGTTGTCGAAGTCGTCCTCGCCCTTTCCGTCGGGTGCCGGCAGCGTGCGGAGCCGTGACTCCTCTGTGAGCGGAACTGGATCAGGAGGGCCGGGCTCGCTCTTCCACAGGCGCCCGAATGCGCGATAAACGTCTCCGCTCGAGATAACGACCGCCCGGTCGACGATGCCCCGGAAGTGCGCGATCCCGTGTCCGCCCTTGTCGACGTACGGAACCATGTCCAGCACAACCTGCGGCTTTAGCCGGTGGAACACATCGCGGTGGTCGGCGAGGCGTTCAAACGGGCCGTGAACGTGGCGAATACCAGCAGGCAGGTCAAGCTCATAGGCGCCACGGTGGAACACGGTCACCTCGTGGCTGGCCTCCACAAGAGCTCTGACGACGTAGCTGCCGATGAACCCTGTGCCGCCTAAGACAACGACCCTCACGGCCTGATTATCGAGCCGCGCCACTCGCCTGCAGCGACCGATGACCACGCCGGCTAGTTGAACGTCCAGCCCCCGTCGTCTTTCTGACCCGCGGATCCACACTTGGTTGACGCGCACGAGGGCTTGCCGCAGGCTCGCGTCGTGAGCGCGGAAACCAGGTACGCCAAGAGCGGCGACGTTCACATCGCCTACCAGGTGATCGGCGACGGGCCGGTCGACCTCGTCTTCGTGCCCGGCTGGATCAGCCATGTCGAACTTGGCTGGAACGACCCGCTTCAGTCGGCCTTTCGTCGCCGCCTCGCGGGTTTTTCCCGCCTAATCGTCTTCGACAAGCGCGGCACCGGGCTCTCCGACCGCGTGCCGGTCGACCAGCTCCCGATCCTCGAGGAGCGCATGGATGACGTTCGCGCGGTCATGGACGCGGTCGGCTCCGAGCGTGCCGCGCTGATGGGCGTCTCCGAGGGCGGTCCGATGTGCGCGCTCTTCGCCGCCACGTACCCTGAGCGGACGGCGGCGCTGATCCTCTACGGCTCCTTTGCGCGGGCGGGTGCGGCCCTGCTCAGCCAGGACGAGCTCGACTCGCGGCTCCAGGAGCTCGAGCAGGACTGGCCCGACGCGATCGATCCCAGCGTGGCGGTGCCGAGCCTGGCCGGAGACGAGAGCTACCGCCAGAGCTGGCGCACCCACCTGCGCTACGCCGCGAGCCCCGGTGCAGCGCTGGCGCTACTGCGGATGAACAGCCATATCGACGTACGCGACGTGCTGCCAACGATCGGCGCGCCGACGCTCGTCCTCTACCGTCGCGACGCGCGCTTCGGCCACGGAGCCGCGGCCTGGCGGCAGGCGGGCGAGGATCCGATCACGCCGCGCGAGGAGGCCGAGTACCTGGCCGAGCACATCCCGGACGCGCAACTCGTCGAGCTTCCGGGCGCGGACCACCTGCCGTGGGCCGGCGAGCCAGATCCGCTGCTCGGCGAGGTCGAGGAGTTTTTGACCGGCGTCCGCACCGCCCCGGAGCCGGACCGCGTCCTCACCACCATCCTCTTCACGGACATCGTTGGCTCGACTGCCCTCGCCGCGCAACTCGGCGACCGCCGGTGGGGCGAGCTGCTCGAGCGCCACAACGCACTGGTGCGCCGCCAGCTTGAGCGCTTCCGCGGCCTGGAAATCGATACCGCCGGCGACGGCTTCATCGCCTCCTTCGACGGACCAGCCCGTGGCATCCGCTGCGCCGCGGCGATCGCCGAGTCGGTCAGCGCTCTTGGCCTCTCGATCAGAGCGGGCCTCCACACGGGCGAGGCCGAGCTTGTCGACGGCAAGCTCGCCGGGATCGCGGTGCACATCGCCGCGCGTATCGCGGCCCTCGCCAAGGCGGACGAGGTGCTCGTCTCGAGCACCGTCAAGGATCTGGTGATCGGCTCGCGCGTGACCTTCGCCGAACGCGGCACTTACGAGCTGAGAGGGATCCCCCGCAAGTGGAGCCTGTTCGCGGTTGACGCCGCTTCGGCTGGCTGAGGACGCGGCGGCGCCTGCGAAACGCCGGCCGGAGCCGTGGCAGCGGTACGTATCGGACCCGTCGTTACTGCAGCCTCACCCGCCCAGGCGGCGAGCACTTCTCGTTCGCGAGGGACGTGAGCGTGAAAGATCGCGTGGGCCGAAACTAGGTTGCGCCGGTGAAGTTCGCCCGCGCACGCCAGTTCGTCGGGGCTGTCGGCCGCCCCGAAGCGCCGATCGCCTGGTTCAGATCGGCTGCTGCGACGCAGCGTCCTGGCGGCGTGCTCGCAGTTCCGCCTCGCGCGTCAGATGCTCGAAGCCCTCGTCCAGCGACTTGTCCAGCGTCTTCTGCAGCATCCCCCTGAGAAGCCGGGCCAGCGTGCCGGAGAACCTCTCCTCAGTCACGGCCCAGGTTCCCGGTCGCGAGGCTCGAGATCCCACTTGTGAAGCGCCTTGATCCAGAGCGTGCGGCCTCGCCAGCTGACGTGCCGCGGCGGCTCGACCTGCTCGAGCGTCGAGACGATTGTCCCCGGGCCCGCCTTCCAGCGAAACTCCGACTCCGGTGCGAGGCGACCGTCGAACGACATCGACTTCACCTCCGGGTTCCACTGCGGCCACTGCTCGAAGCCGGTCAAGACGTCCCAGAGGACTTGTGGCGGCGCTGAGATCTCGATCTCGCGTCTGCTCCTGACCGGCGCATCCACTCCGGCGATCCTAGTCGCCTTGAAGATCGCGGTGGCCGAGACCAGGTTGCACCGGTGAGGCTCGCTCGTGCACGACAGTTCGTCGAGGCTGTCGTCGCACATGACCTGGACGCGGCCGAGAAGTTCCTGGATCCCGATGTCGAAACGGTGACTCCACGCGGCACCCTTCGGGGCATCGCGGCGTGCCGGCAAGTGCTTCTGAAGGCCCGCGGAGACGAGCAATTCGCCGTGGAACAAACGGAGCCTGAGCTCGAGGACCTCGAGGGCGACGTAATCGCCCGGACGCACGAGATCGCCCGTTGGCGTGAAACGGGCGAAATGGCGTACGAGCGTGACTTCGCGGTGCGCTTGACCCTAGACGCCGACAGAATCGTCAGAGTCCTGGTGATGCCTGGCGGGGCGGACTAACCGCCGCAGCCTTACTTGCGTCGCGGCTCGACTGTGAACCCAAGCTTCCCGAGCACCTTGACGGCGCCTGTCTTCCCGCCCTCGAAATCACCGGAGGCAAGGCGCCGGCCCGTGGCGAATTCATAAGCGGTGCCCAAGATTGCCTTCGGCGGGTAACGGCGTTTCTCCCAGACCAAGTCGTAAGTCGTGGTAGGAGCGAATCCGTGCTCAGAGAAGAACCGGTCCGGCCCTAGTCGGTCGTACTCATGTATCGCACGCACCACGTCAGCTTTGGCCACCTCGTCCCACTCAATCGAACGTGCCATCTCCTCCTCCCAGGATTGTTCATGTGGAGGTTTTCGCGGATCGGAGTGTATGCGGGCATGTCCTCGCTGATCCGCGGGATGCGTTGGCTCGCCATGGCGAGGGCGCCCGGAGGCAATGCGGAGGCCGACTCACCCTCGGTGTACCGCGACACGGGTCGGTTGGTGGCGTTCAGCGATGCAGTCTTCGCCATCCGTCACCCTGCTGATTCTCGAGATCAGGCCGCCGACCGACTACAGCAACTTGTTGCATGACCTGCTCGCGCTCTGGCCGTCCTATCTAGCCTACGCCGTCACGTTTCTGTTGATCGGACAGGTGTGGGCTAACCACCACGTCATGTTCGACCACATCAGTGCGGCCGACCGAGTCGTCCTGCTTTTGAACACGTTGTTGCTGATGGCCGTGGCGTTCCTTCCGTTCGCCACGTCCGCGCTTGCCGGGGCGCTGCGCAGCGGAGACGGCCAGCGAACAGCCGTCGTCTTCTACGGCGTCGCGTTCGTCGTCACGGGGCTGACGTTCAACGCCGTGTGGCAGTCAACGCCGTGTGGCAGTACGCGCGCCGTCACCGGTTGGTCAGTGACGCGCTCGACCCTGCGAGCGCTACAGCGCCGATGAACCCCGTGCCGCCGAAGACAGCGACCCTCACGGCCTGATTATCCCGTCCAACATCACGGCGGGGATACCGCAGCACGTGGCCCGGCAGCGCCGCAGGTCAGCGAAGAGCGTCCTCGAACCGCGGGTCGGCGCGCACGGCGGCGAAGTCGTCGTCCCTGCGTGCCTGCTCGCGGAACCGCGGCAAGAGCTCGACTGACCGTCGGAGGTGGCCGAACGTCTCGTCGCTGGTGTCACCCGCGAGCGTCGCGAAGCACGCATAGTTGTAGTGGAGGCCGGGATGTTCCGGTGTGCGCTGGAGGCCGGCGCGGACGGCTTCGAGCGCGTCGGCGTAGCGCTGCTCCCCGTAGGCACGCATCGAGTCGCCGTGGAACGCCCACGCTTCGCCCCAATCGAACGCCTGGTACGCCTCGCCAGGTGTGGCGCCGACGGCGAGGACGGTTCCGTCCCCGGTCGCCTTCCGCCGCGAGTCCGGTCCGACGAACACGAATGTCCCGGCGGGGGCGTCGACCGCCTCGCCGTCAACCTCGAAGGTCGCGTTCCCGTCGAGCACGATGTACAGCTCCTCCTGGCCCGATCCGGCTTCGTCGTGCTCGCTGATCAGCGTGCCGCCCTCGCCGGGCGTGTAGGCGTTGATTCCGAATGCGCGGATCCCGAGGTGCTCGCGCACCGGAATGTCTCTGCCGCGCCGCTCGATGTCGTCGAGGCGCGCGACCTGCCACTTCGGGCTGTCGTTCATGCGATCACCTCCGCGTAGGGCGGGTTGTTGCGAATCGTCGATCGTACCCGCCGTCAAGCGCCTCGCCTGCGTCCTGTACCGCCCGCCTGGAACCAGTCAGATGCGTTACATCTCTCTGAGTGACGGATCGCATCGAGCGACCCGGGCGCACCGGCGGCACGCGAGGCGTTGACGCCGCCGTCGTCGAGCGCGTCCGCGCCAGTTTCGCCCGCCAGGGGGCGATGGCGACTCTCGGTGCCGACCTCGCCACGGTCGCTGCCGGACACGTCGCAATCGCGCTGCCGATCGAGCCGCGGCTATCCCAGCAGAACGGCTTCCTCCATGCGGGGGTCGTCGTCGCCGCCCTCGACAGCGCGTGCGGTTACGCGGCGCTGACCCTGATGCCGGCAGATGCGGAGGTGCTGAGCGTCGAGTTCAAGGTCAACCTGCTGGCCCCGGCCAGCGGCGAACGCCTCGTGGTCGAGGGTGAGGTCGTCCGCGCCGGCCGCACGCTGACCGTCTGCCGTGGCGACGCGTACGCCGAGCAGGAGGGAGAGCGCGTTCACGTGGCGACGATGCTGGCAACGATGGTGCGTCGACAGGCAGGCTGACCCGAGTCCTGCCCGTCAGCGAAGAGCCTCCTCGAACCGCGGGTCGTCGCGTACGGCGGCGAGGTCGTCGTCCGTTCGCGCCTGCTCGCGGAACCGCGGGAACAGCTCGACGGACCGCCGGAGGTGGCTGAACGTCTCGTCGTCGATGTCGCCGGCGAGCGACGAGAAGCACGCGTAGTTGAAATTGAGGCCCGGCTGGTCCGGGAAGCGCTCGAGGCCGCGACGGACCGCGTCGAGCGCGTCGGAGTAGCGCTGCTCGCCGTAGGCGGTCATCGACTCGCTGTGGAGCGGCCATGCCTCACCCCAGTCGAGCGCCTGGTACGCCTCGCCGGGTGTGGCGCCGAGGGCGAGGACGGTTCCCTCCCCGGTCGCCTTCCGCCGCGACCCCGGCGGGACGGACACGAATGTCCCGGCGGGCGCGTCGAACGTCTCGCCGTCGACCTCGAAGGTTGGATTCCCGTCGAGCACGACGTACAGCTCTTCCTGGCCCGACCCGGACTCGTCGTGCTCGTTGATCAGCGTGCCGTCCTCGCCGGGTGTGTAGGCGTTGACTCCGAACGCGTGGATCCCGAGGTGCTCGCGCACCGGGACACTTCTGCCGCGCCGCTCGATGTCGTCGAGGCGCGCGACCTGCCACTTCGGGTTGTCGTTCATGCGATCACCTCCGTGTAGGGCGGGTCGTTACGAATCGTCGATCGTACCCACCCTCAAGCGCCCCGCACGAGGAACAAACTCAGTCGCCAGCGACTACCAGCGGACAAGTTAGAGCGGTGAATCGAAGCCGCTCGTGTCGTCCCGGCAGACCGGCTTCCCCCTGCATTCGCCTCGAGGCGGGTGAGGGTGAGCACTCCCTCTCTCTCGCGCGTGAGATTCCTCAGCCCGGGGGTGCCGGGAGGAGGCCTACGGCTCGACGCCGCGCGAGGACACCGGTCGTCAGTGACGTTGCGATGCCCAGTACGGTGACGACGAGCGCGCTGCTAACGAGCAGGAGCGCCGAGGCGAGCGAGAAGTTGATCGCGATGTCCTTGCTGGCCCCGAGCGCGAGCAGGATGCCTGCCGATGCTCCCGCGTTGACGATCGCGCCGCCCGAGGTGATCGGTATGACGCCGGCAGCGGCGCCGAGACAGATCACGGTCAGCGCGGTCGTCGGCGAGAAGGCGAGGCCGAGAGCCGCGAGCAGCGCAGCACTGCCGAAGGCGCGCGTCGACCAGCAGGCGAAGAGATAGCACCAGGCCACGGCCGCGCTGCGCCGGCCGGCGGTCGTCCTGTGCCGGGCGACGCGGTCGGCGACCGTACGGAGACGACGATTGCGGCGCAACAGCGGCAGCCGGGAGAAGCGCATCCCGACAACGAGGAGGCCGCAACAACCGACGCCGAACGCGACCACGATCAGGAGCGGTCCTCGCAGCAGCGAGCCGCTGGTCGCGGTCGCTGAAATCGAGAGCGGCAGCATCGCGATCGCGTCGATCATGCCGAGCGAGACGATCGAGAGCACGATTGCCTCCAGTCCGACGCGGACACCGCCGAGCTTGCGCAAGACACTGCCTGCGGCGCTCAGCGCCTGACGGAGCGGACGCGTCGTTATCGACCATCTACTCGCAGCGCAGACGCTGCCGACCGTTGTGCAACGACCTCGACGACCCAGAGGGAGTCGGGCTCCAGTACGAATCGCCTTTCCCCCCTTCTATGGGCTGAGCCTTCCCCGGCAGAGCGCAGCAACTCGAGCAAGCCGCGACCTCATTCGGGCGACACTGCTTATCTGCCCGCCTCGCTGTCGCACAAACTCGCCGTGGCACGGTCGAAACCTTCGATCGGAGAAGCGATGCACGGCTGCCCTGGGTAGAGAGCACCTGGGGGTTGGGCAGCGACCCCGTCGGGTACGCCGCGGTCCGAGGAGAGGGTCGTCGACCGAAGCACGATCGCTGGGAGAGGCGGATGGGATGCCCGACCGCGCCAAGGAAATGACCGAAATGCCCAGCCCGCAGCGGCCGAGGACAGCGCGCCTGCGCCGTTCGGATTGCTCCCGCTCGGGCCTGCGCCGGTTACGGCAGGGTCGCGGCGTTCGGTACGTCGATGAGCACGGCAAGCGGGTCAGCGATGCCGACACGCTGAAGCGGATCGGCGTGCTCGCGATCCCGTCCGCCTGGAACGACGTCTGGATCTGCCCATTTCCGAACGGCCACCTGCAAGCGGTTGGGACCGATGCGAAGGGCCGTCGCCAGTACCTCTACCACCAGCGCTGGCGGCAGCGGCGAGACCAGCAGAAGTTCGACGCAATGGTCGAATTCGCCCGCGCGTTACCTGATCTCCGTGCCGTCGCATCGCGCGATCTCGACCAGGAAGGGCCGACCCGTGAGCGGGTACTGGCGGCCGCGATACGCCTGCTTGACCGGGGATTCTTCCGCGTCGGCGGCGAGGAGTACGCCGAGGACAACGAGACGTACGGACTGGCGACGATGAAGAAGCGTCACGTCTCGCTGCTCGGTAACGGCCTCGTCGTCTTCGACTACCCCGCAAAAGCCGGCAAGCAGCGCGTCCAAGCAGTCGTCGACACACGCGTCTGCGAAATCCTCGCTGCCCTCAAGCGCCGGCGAGGAAGGCTCGACGAGCTCCTCGCCTACCGCGAAGGCCGACAGTGGCAGGACATCAGCTCCGCCGACATCAATGCCTACATCAAGAGCTCAAGCGGCGGGGATTTCTCCGCAAAGGACTTCCGCACCTGGCATGCAACTGTCCTCGCGGCCATCGCCATAGCCGTCTCGGGAAGAGCCGCACGAAGCGCCACTGCGCGGAAGCGGGCGATCACCCGCTCGGTCGCCGAGGTCGCGCACTACCTCGGCAACACCCCGGCGGTCTGCCGCGCCTCCTACATCGACCCGCGAGTGTTCGACCAGTACAACGACGGCCTCACGATCGGCGGCGTCCTCGCCGAGCTCGGCGACCACCCACTCGAGGATCCCTCGCTGCAGGGACCGGTCGAGGCGGCCGTTCTCGACCTACTTGAAGACGAGGACTCTCGAGCGCTCCAGATGGTCGGCTGAGGGAGAGCGCACCAGGACGTCTCGGGGAACCCCAAGGCAGACGTCAGGAGGTCCCGGTCAGGTACGCGTGTGACGGGCTGCTTCGACTACCTCAGACGTTACGCCGGTTGTTTCGCACCCTCCTGAGCGAGGCGCTTCCCGATCGTCTTCATCTTCGCGAGGGCCTTCAGCTCCTGCTCGAGATTCTCGCTGAGCAACTGCACGACCTTCTTCTCACCCATCGCCTCGGCCGTCGTCACCAGACCCTCGTAGGCGGCGATCTCGTAGTGCTCGGTGCGAGCGCCAGCACCTGTCAAGAACGTGTCGAGCACCTCGGGCGAGGGAGATTCCTCGGCGACGAACTCGTCGTGCTCCTGCTTGATTCCCTCGATGCCGGGACACTTCTGCGCCTTCGGCTTCTCGCCCAGCGCCTCGAACGCCTGCTCGACGTTCGCCACGTGCTGCTTGGTCTCTTCAAGGTGCGCCTCGAAACCCCTTGCGAGCTCCTTGTCCGAAGCCTCCTTTTGCAGCTTGGGAAGTGCTTTCACCAGCGTCTTCTCCGCGTAGAGAACGTCGCCCAGCTCATGCAAAAACAGGTCGCGCGGGTCGCTCATCTGGTCAGGCATGGGTAATCCCCTCTCATTGATGTCGTGCTGAGCCTCCCCAACGAAGCGCTCCTCAAACAGACGGCTCGACGGGCGAGAACGAGCCAGGACAGAAACGGCGCCCGCACCCCCACTGCTAGCTTGGACTGCTCGGACCGGAAGCAACCAGGAAGGAGGTGAGCGCGCTGCTCGCACTCACCGACAGCGCGGTTGAGGCCGTAAAGGGCATCGTCTCGTCCTCGGACGTTCCCGAGACGGGTGGCCTACGGATGGTCGCCGAGCAGGCAGGGACCCGAGCGAACTTCCAGCTCAGCGTCGTTCCGCTGCCAGCCGAGGATGACGAGGTGATCGACGAGCAGGGAGCGCGCGTCTTCCTCGAACCAGAGGCGGCCACGCTCCTGGACGACAAAGTCCTCGACGCCGACGTCGAGCAAGACCGAGTCGCGTTCACGATCGCGGAGCAGATCGAGTAGTAGCCGGAGAGTTTTCGCTTGGCGCGGAGAGGTCACCTGCACGAAGCTGTTGATCTCTCCGTGCCGCCACGCTAGCCGCGCATTCGTTCGCCGAGCTTCTCACTCTTCGTGGCAAGGTCGAGGACTCGGCCAAGGGCCTTGCGGCCGTCTCAGCCTACGCGGTACCAGTCGTAGCCAAGCGGCTCGAGGCGCAGCCGGTGCCGCCCTGCTGAACCACGACTGTCGCCGCTGCCGAACAGGCTGCGCAACCGTTCGCCGCCGGAGGGCATCTTCAGATCGACGGTGATCTCTCGCGGCTGTTCATCGAAGTTGTGGAGGCAGAGCACTGCCGAATCGCGACTGGTGTAGAGGACCGCGAGAACATGACGGCTGCGCGTGGGCAGGATGCGCCACTCGCCTGCGCCGATTGCCGGGCACTCCTTCCTGATCCGGATCAGGTCGATCATCCAGCGCAGCAGCGAGCCTGGTCGGCGTAGTTGCTCTTCGACATTGACGGCATCGAAGGCATAAGGACCCTTGTCGACTACCGGGCGCACGGGCCGTTCGCTCGTCGAAAAGGCGCCATTGCGTCCGTTCGCCCACTGCATCGGTGTTCGAATCGCGTCCCGCTCTTTGAGCCGCAGGTCCTCGCCCATTCCAATCTCTTCGCCATAGCGAAGTACCGGGGCTCCCGGCAACGAAAAGAGCAGGCTGTACGCGAACTCCAGCCGGCGCTGATCCCCGAGCATTGGTGCCAGCCGGCGGCGGATGCCGCGACCGTAGAGCTGCATCGAGGCTTCCGGTGCAAAGCGCGCAAAGACGGCATCACGCTGGCTCGGTCGCAACCGCCCGAGGTCGAGCTCGTCGTGGTTTCGAAGGAAATACGCCCACTGGGCACTCGCGGGGATGTTCCGAGTTGCAGTCAGGGCCGAGGCGAGCGGGCGCGCATCCGCGGTCGCAAGCGATGCGAAGAGATGCTGGTTTACCCAGAAGTTGAACATCAGGTTGAGTCCCTCGCCGTCGGCGAAGTAGTGCTCGTCGTCGCGCGGGACAACGTTCGCCTCGCCGAGCAGGATTGCGTCTCCGCGGCGCCATTGCGCCACGTCCCTCAGTTCGCGCAGGTACTCGAAGTGCAGCTGCGCGGCGCCGCCGTTCGGCCGCGGCTTCTCGATGACGAACGGGACGGCATCGACACGGAATCCGGAAACGCCGAGTCGCAACCAGTAGCCGACGACGCGGTGGATTTCTTCGCGTACGCGCGGATTCTCCATGTTCAGGTCGGGCTCGAAGTCGTAGAAGCGGTGGAAGTACCACGACCGCGCCTTCTGCTCATACGACCACGTTGAGCCCTGGACGCCAGGGAAGACCACGCCCGAGCGAGCAGCGCGTGGGCGCTTGCGTGACCAGACGTACCAGTCGCGGTAGTCCGACTCGGCGCTCGCCTTTGCGCTCACGAACCAGGGGTGACGTTCGGAGGTGTGGTTCACGACCAGGTCGAGGAGCACGCGCATGCCGCGGCCGTCGGCCTCGGATAGGAACTCAGCGAAGTCGCCACTCGACCCGAGCCGGCTGTCGATTCCGTAGTAGTCGGTGACGTCGTAGCCGTCATCGCGGTTCGGTGTCGGATACACGGGTGCGAGCCAGAGCGCATCGACACCGAGGCTCTCGAGGTAGTCGAGCCGATCACGAAGACCTCTGAAGTCGCCAACCCCGTCCCCGTTTCCGTCCATGAACGCCTCGACCGAGACGCTGTAGATGACCGCGTTGCGATACCAGGGCTCCACGGCGGCGGGTATTCCCGCCGAGGGCCTTGGACTCACCTGTTGCCTACTCTTAACTCAGCCGCTCGGGGCCGGCCGCGGACCCGAACGCCGAGGGCGCTTCGCCGCAAGACCACCACAGCAGGTGTTAGATCGCCGTCGCGTGGGTTGTCGCGCAGCGCATGTTGAGCCAAGATCGCAGGTGAGCTACACCGGGACTCGCTCCAGGTTTTCGGAGAACGCCGAGGAGCGAGTCTTCAGGACTCGCGCTTATCGGTACTGTTCGATCAAGAGGCTACCGAGCGCCTGCGCGCGTTTCGCTGCGTCGCGATCGCCCTCGGCAGCCTGCACGATCGAGCCCTTCATCAGGATGTGCCAAGAGAGGGCGAAGGCGTCGGGGTCGTGCAGTCCGGCCTCGAGCGCGAGGTTGCGAATGACAGAGCGAATGTTCTCGAGGTACTCGGCGCTTGCGCGGCCGACGGGGTGGTCGAGGTCGCCGAACTCGAGGAGGGTGTTGACGAAGGAGCAGCCTTCGAAGTCGTCGCCGTGGAACCACTCGTCGAACAGGTCGAAGATCGCGAGCAGCTGCTCCTCCGGTGTTGCCCCGCGCCGTCGGGCCTCCCTCTCGACCCAACCGTAGGTCCAGATCTGCTCGCGCTGCTCCAGGAAGGCGAGCACCAGGTCGTCCTTGGAGGGGAAGTGCTTGTAGAGCGTCGCCTTGGCGACGCCGGCGCGCTCGACCAGCTCGTCGACACCGACATCGTGAATGCCGCGATGGGAAAAGAGCTCGTAGGCGGTGTCGAGGATGCGTTCGCGAGCGCCCTGCCCAGACTTTGTACGAGCGGCGGTGGTTGCGGCCATTCGCGGAAGGTTAGCACTGAACAGAACTGTCTGTTTTGTAATCAGAAAACAACGATCTGTTCTCAACTGATGGGGTTTAAGCCTGCCGAGAAGTGGACAGACCGGTCTGACTGCACGGATCTGGTCGGAGGGCTTTCAGGGGTCTGCCTGTATCGGGTCACGGTGGTGCGAGGAAGGATCTAGTTCCTCACCGATAGTTACTCCACAAAGGAGGCAGGCATGGCAGCAACAGAAACCGCCGAGCGGCGCCGCGTGGCAGCGTCGTACGGTGACACTCGCGTGACGCGCGGCGACGAGACCAAGAACGCGCTCAAGACGACGGAGTTCTTCGCGATGGTCGGCGTCAACGCGGCGATCTTGATCGCCGCATGGGTATCCGACTCGCTCGACGACGTGCGCGCCTGGACGCTCGTCGCGGCAGTCGCGATCGGCTACATCATCAGCCGCGGGCTAGCCAAGTCGGGCACCAAGTACGTGGGCGGCGAAGACCCGCTCGACCGGAACAACCACTAGGCACGCGACTTCGAGGCTGTGCCGGGGCGTCCCCCGGCACAGCCAAGGTCACCATCAACCCGTGAGGAGAGTTCATGCCCAAGATCGAAGACTCGATCGACGTTCAGGTTCCCATACGGCAGGCCTACAACCAGTGGACACAGTTCGAGGAGTTTCCGGCGTTCATGGAGGGCATCCAGTCCGTCCAGCAGCTCGACGACACGCACGTCCACTGGGTCGCAGAGATCCGTGGCGAGAGCCGCGAGTGGACGACGGAGATCATCGAGCAGCAGCCGGACAAGAAGGTGGCGTGGAAGACGATCGAGGGCGAGGTCAAGAACGACGGCGCCGTCACATTCGAGCAGGTCGCCGGTCGTCAGACGCGCGTCAACGTCCAGATGGACGTCGAAGGTGAGTCAACCGCGGAGAACGTCGCGGGCGGTCTCCTGGGCGTCGTCAAGAGTCAGGTGCGCAGCGATCTCGAGCGGTTCAAGCAGCTGATCGAGAACCGCGACGAAGAAACGGGCGCCTGGCGGGGCGAGGTGCGGGAGGGCGAAACGAAGTAAGGGGGCGAACAGGGTGCGCGCCGGCCTCCTCTCATCGGGGGCCGGCTGCCGCGCTAGCCCGGAAGGCACTGTTAGAGGGGGTCCGTTGATGCGTGTGCTTGCGATCGGCCTTGCAATTGCCGTCATCGTGTTCGTGGTGAGTGGTGGCCACGTTGTCTTTTTGCCATTGCTGTTCCTTCCGCTCGGCCTGTTCTCTCTCGGCCACCGCCGCCGGCGAGAGCCGAGCTACTCCGCGCGCGGGCGATTGGTGCCGTGATCTGGATGTTCCTGCCGCGTGTGTTCCGCCGGTTCGGGCCGCTCTGGCTTGGCTTGATGGCTTACAGGTACTGGCGTCGACTTTCACCTGAGCGGAGAGCTGCTCTGAAAGAGCGGATGCGCGGACTGACCGCTCGGATGCGCGGAGCTCCCGCTCCGTAGCGCGCGGGTCGACTTGTGGTCGAGTTGCCGGTTTTCCGCCTATGTACGTTCCTCTTTCGCGTGCCGTGAGACGTCGCCGATCCCAAAATCAGCTGCTTGAAAAGTGGTTGGCCGACTTCAAGAGGCTGGGAAGGGGTCGAAACCCCAAGATGCCAGGGCAGCAGCGCCGCTGGCGACGGTGGCTCCGGCGTTTCGCTCACTCCTCCTAGTTACGGGAGGTTTGGGCGCGAGCATTCCGATTTCGCTAGCCACTTAGCAACAAGACCCTCGCCATCGGGGCCGACCGGCAGCACATCAGCATGCTCAGGTCGGCGCCGTCGCCCTCGTGCTCGCCGCCTGCTCTCTCGCGGCCGCGGGCTGGCAGGCGCGGGACCGCGAGGGTCGGGAGACGCGGCGACGTCGGGCCGAAGCCGCAGCTTGAACGTCCGGAGCGAGAGGAGTAGCTTCGAAGTGCGGGTTCGAGGCCGCGGACGAAGGGGAGCCCAATGAGGCGCCGTCGCATTCGGGGGATCGGTATCTGGGCCTGTTTCGGAGCGTCGCTGCTCGGGCTCTTGCTGGCCGTCGGTGCAGCCGTACCGCACGACGGAAGCGCGGCTCGAGCGGCGCCGCCCACGAGGTTGCTGGTCGTCGGGGGCATCCTCGATCTCTCGAGCGGCTGGACGTCGCTCGGCCGGGCGAGCCGCGCGACGCTGGCGATCGCCGCGACGCAGGCGAACCGGCGACTCGCCAAGGCGGGCTCGCCGATCAGGATTCGGCTCCAGATCGTCGACGTGCGCGGGGAGCCGGACGTTGCGTTGCGCCAGCTCCGACGCCTCGCGCGACAGGGCGTTCGGGTCTTCATCGGCCCCGAGTCGAGCTCGGAGGTTCGGGCAGTGCGCTCTGCCGCCAATGCACTCGGCGTCCTCGTCGTCAGCCAGGGAAGCACGGCCCACTCGCTTGCCCGCCCGCGGGACAACGTCTTCCGGCTCGTGCCGGATGACCGCCGCGAGGCGGAGGCGGTCGTGGCGCTGCTGTCGCGCGACAAGGTGAAGGCGCTCGCTCCGATGTGGCGCGCCGACGCCGGTAACGCGGGCCTCGCCAAGTCGATGCGACTGCGGTTCAAGGGCATCGTCTCGGCCGGCGTCCCGTACGGCACCGCCGAGTCCGACTTCCCTGCCAAGGTGGCGGCGCTGCACCAACAGGTGACGGCACTCCGCGCGCGGAAGGTGGGAAACGTCGGCGTCTACCTCGCAGGCTTCGACGAGGTGGTCGACCTCTTCCGCGCGGCGGCGGCCGACCCGGTGCTGAGCTCGGTGCCCTGGTACGGCAGCGACGGCGTCGCGCTCACGACGCGATTGATCAGGGACGCGCGTGCGGCAGCGTTCGCGGACGCGCGCGGCTATCCGAATCCGATCCTCGGTCTCGACGCCCGTGCGGAGCGCCGCTCGGCGTCGTTGCGCGCTCGCATCCGCGCGAGGATCGGCAGCCGGCCCGACGCATTCGCGCTGACGACGTACGACGCTGTTCAGATCATCGCGGGCGCGGCCGAGCGAGCGGGTGGCGGCAGGGGGATCAGCCGCCTCAGGAGCGAATTCGTGCGGGTCGCGCACGGCTACAAGGGCGTGACCGGCACGATCGTCCTGAACGCTGCCGGAGACCGGGCCTACGGCAGCTTCGACTTCTGGTCCGTGTGCCGAGGCACCAGCACGAGCTACGTGTGGCACCGGACGCAGAGCTACCTCGCGAGCGGCGTCGGCCGCGGCCACATCGTGGCGCGGCAGTCGTGTCGCAGGGGCTAGTCGCGGTCTACTTCGGAATCGGAGACGGACTCGCGACGAAGAACACGACCTGAGCCGACCCAGTGTGACCCGCTTGGTCGGCTTGCGTGGCGATCGCCCTGTACCACGTGCCTGGTGCCAGCGCCTCGGAATCGACCGACCAGCTCCCGCTTGCATCCACCGGTGCTTCAAGCGTTTCCACCGGTGGGCTCGCAGCTGGGGCCTTGTACTTCGAGACGGTGACCTCCACGGTTGCCAGGTCGCCCGGCAGCGTCCCCGCGACACCGCTGAAGGTGGGCTTCTCAGTGGTCTGGGCTCGGCCCTTTGGTGAGGTCACGGTCACCACAGGTGAGGTGAGGTCGACAGTGAACGTCCTTGTATCGCTGCCGACGTTGCCGGCCTGATCGACCTGCTCGACGCGCGCGGTGTACACATCTTCGGTCAGCGCCGCGGTCGCTGCGACCCTGAAGTCCCCGCTGTCGTTGCGATCAGTCGTGAACCGTTCCACCGGCTCGCCGGCCGCTGTTGGACCGCGAAAGAGGCGAATGTCGATCGTCGGCAAATCGCCGCGTGCGAGGCCGGCGGCGCCGCTGATGGTCGGAACGGCGGTCGCGAGGAAGCTTCCGTCGGCGGGCGCGTCTAGTACGACCTTCGGCGGAGCCGTGTCGAGCGGAGGTGGCGAGGTCGTGCTGCCCGTGTCAGTCGAGGTGCCGGTGTCACTCGAGGTGCCGGTTGTTGTGGAGGTGTCGGTTGTTGTGGAGGTGTCGGTCCGGGTCGTCGTCTCAGTACCGGTTTGCGTCTCGGTTCGACTGTCGGTGGACGCGGTCGACAGTGATTGGGTCGATCGGGTGGACGTTGCGGGCGCCGTGGGGCCAGCGGAGGTGGTTGCGAGCCCCAAGGTGAGGCCGCCGGCAGCGAGGAGGGCGAGAACGGCTCCGGCTCCTACGAGCCGCAGCCAGCCGCGGCGCTTGATCGGCGGCGTCGGACGATCGGGGCTTGCCAGGTCGCGCCGCGCCGCATCGAGGTTGTGGCGACTGGCGCAGCGGCCGCGCAAGCCCAGTTCTTCTTTGATCCGCAACGCATCGTTCAGATGCCTCGACGATGTGAGCGCGTCGCCGGCACCGAGGTGAAGGGAACCGAGCTCGTGCAGCGCCCAGGCCTCGGCCTCGCGGTCGCCGATCACTCGCGCGCTACGAAGAGCGAGCTCGAGTGTCCGCACGAGCTCGACCCAGCGGAGGAAGAGGGCGAGGAGCGCGGCGAGATCGCGTGCGAGGCGGAGCGCTTCTTTGTGTCGCCCGGCCCGATCCAACCTGCCGAGAAGGCCAAGCAGGCCGTCGATCTCTGCGGAGACAGCCTTCGCGTCCAGTGCCTTGCCGGCGGCGAGATCAGTGAACAGGCGCACGGCCTTCTCGGACCGGGCGGTGACGACCGAGGCATCCTCGACGACTTTGTCGAGCACCGCGGTTGTCGCTGAGGCGCTGGCTTCAGTGGCCGGCGAGCCAAGCGCCATGGCGAGGTTGCCCGCGTTTGTCTCCTCGCGCCTCGACTCGAACAGGGCGAACGTTTCTGCCGTCGCCCTGAGCTCGAGCGCGTAGTTACCGACGCGCACGGCGGTCGGAGAAGTACCGGCGGACTGCTCCATGACCTTGTCCTGTTCTCGTCTGTTCGACATCGCTGCCAACCAGACGAGCGGCCGGTAGCAGGATGGGAGCGGTCTGGTAGCAACCCGCCGTTACCCACGCAGTTGGAGCACTCCGCATGGTTTCTCCTGCGCGTGCGTCTCGATAGGCGAGCCAGGTGAACCGGCAGGGTGCCCGCCCTGTCGCGAACTTCAGCCCAGAACCACTGCGTCAGCGAGGAGAACAACGCGGATGACCAAGTGGGTGACCCACACGCCAGACGGGCTCAGGCTGCAGATCAGCCGGGAGCAAGACAGTTGGCTCGTCCGCTGCGAGGACGATGACGAGATCCGGAGCGAAGTCCTCGACGTCGCCCTGATCGAGGCGATTCGCGGAAACCAGGTCATCGCGCACTCGGCGCAGCGCGTGGACGGCGCCTGGGTACGGACACGGGCTGATCAGATCGAGCGCGAGCTTCGCTCGATGGGAGAGCAGGTAGGCCGCCAATGACCGACGATCGGCCTTCGACGTCGGAAGGCGGCGCGCAGTCCTCGCCGCGAGCCTCGGAGCAGCAACAGCGGTTCAGCGACCTCCGCCATTACGTGCCTGCCGACCTGCTCGACGTTTCCTTCCCGGTCTCGGTCCGTGGCTACGACCGCACCGCCGTCGATGCCCACCTGCAGCGCGTGAACCAGGTCATTGCGAAGCTCAAGGTGAACGCCTCGCCACGGGCTGCGGTAACCCACGCGCTCGAACAGACAGAGCAGCAAGTGAGCGGCCTCCTCCAGCGGGCGCGCGAGACAGGCGAAGAGATCACAGCGAGCGCACGCCAGGAAGCCGATCAGATCGTGGCCGACGCAAAAGCCGAGGCCGCAGATCTACTCGTCAACGTGAGTAGTGAGGCAGATAAGCGGAAGGCCGACGCCGAGCACGTGGTCACCAGCGCCAGAGCGGAGGCCGAGGACATCCTCACCCGCTCCCGTCTGCAGGCTGAGAGCACCCTCGCCGAGGCGCGCGCCAAGGCGGAGGAGGAGCGCCGGCAGCTGGAAGAGACGCTCGCGACGCTGCGAGAGGAGGAGGGGGCGAGGATGCGCGAGCTGCAGGCCGACACCGAGGCGGTCCACCAGGAGCGCCGACAGCTGCTGGAGGACATTCGCGGGCGAGCCAGCGGCCTACTCGAGCTCGCAGACGCGGCCTCTGCCCGCGAGCCCGCCGGGCGGGAAGGCCCCACACCGGAACCAGAATCCGTCGATGACGTCGAGCGGGCAGGCATCACAACCGGCGAGGACGATGCTGGAGGCGGAGTTCCGCAAAAGCGCCGCCGCGCGCGCTCTCAGTCGGGCAACAAGACGAAGTGAGCGACTCGCGATTCCCGAGCTACTTCAGGAGGCGCCGAGCGCCTGCGAACTCCGGACGGAGCTGCGCCAAAGGCACGTAGCGGACGCGCTCGCCAGTTTGCGGGGCTGAGATCGCGGCGCGCTTCGAGACGACGAGCTGCACGTGACCGCCGCCCTCGGTGAAGAGCAGGTCGCCCGGCCCTAGCCGCGCGAAGCGGACCGGCCGGCCCGCGCGCAGCTGATCCCAGCTCGATCGCGGGATCTTCCAGCCGATCGAGCGGTAGGAGGCGTAGACAAGGCCAGAGCAGTCGAAGCCCGTCCGCGGCGACGTCCCGCCCCAGCTGTAGGCGACGCCGATCTGGTGACGAGCGTACGCCACGACCCTACGGGCGAGCCTCTGCGCGCGGGTGGCGTGACCGGTCTTCGGGCCTCCCGAGGGCCAGTGCACGGCCGCGAGGGCAGCCTGGGCCCAGCCGGCGGCGATGGTCGCAAGCAGCACGAGCACGAGCAGCAGGCGGCGCATCGGGCCTACATCGGCGGGCCTCGCTCGTTCTCAAGCCCCGATCCCTCGTTCGAGGGACGGTCGGCCCCCGCGGTTGAGTCGACCGCGGTTTCGTCTTATCTTCGGCGGCATGACGCGCCTTGGCATAGGCGATTACGACGCTGTCCTCGCCTTTCTCGAGGAAGCGCACGCGCTCGACGGACCTGCCCCGTTCACGCCCGAGTTGCTCGACCGGCTCGCGCACATCGCCGACTGCGAGATGGCGTCGTTCTACGAAATCGACTATGGGCGCCGGATCTTTCTCCGGTACATCCCATGCGCTGCCGAGGGCGGATCGCTCGAGGAGCTCGACGAAGCGCGGTGGACGAGTCGACGGATGCACGAGCTCACGCGTCAGAAGTTCCTGAGCGGGCCGCGCCCAGTCGTGCTCGCTGACGTCTTCACCGAGCGGGAACGAACCGATCCCGCCTTCAACTACAACTTCGATGAGTTCGGGTTCACGGATCAGATCCACGTCAGCCTCGATCCAACACGACACTGGTTCGCTGAAGTGACGCTCTTCCGTGGCCGGGATCTCGGTCAGCGCGAGCGGCTGATCATGAAGCTCCTGCGGCCGCACCTGGTCGCGATGTACGGCGCAGGGAAGATCCGCCACCGCCTCGCGCAAGCATCAAAAGAGCTCGACACGGAGGCGATGGCGCCGCTGACGCCGCGCGAGCGCGAGGTGATCCACTGCGTCGCCGAGGGCCTCACGAACCGCGAGATCGCAGCCGAGCTCGTGGTCGAGCCGAGCACTGTGCGGAAGCACCTCAAGAACGTCTACGAGAAGCTCGGTGTCGGAAGCAGGACGGCGGCCCTCGCGACGCTGCGTCATCCGGCCCCGACTAACGGCGTTGCGCGGAACCACCGAAGCGTGACGTAGTCGCGGCCGAAAGGGCCGAGCCCGGCCTCGGGAGGATTCCCCGTGTAGGCCGCGCTGCTACGGTTCGATCTCTACAGAGCGAGTACCTGGTTGGCCCGACGCCTTCATGTACCGAGGCGAACAACGTCGTACCGCTGGCCGGTTAACCGAGAGCAGGAGCGACGCACGCGTGGTGCGCGCCGCCTCTGGCCGCAGAATCCCTTTACCAGGAGGTACGAGTGGCGAGGAAACGGCAGGAGACGATCAACAAACGCAACCGGGAGCGCGCGGTGGAGGAGAAGCGGACGCTCAAGCGGCAGGCGAAGCAGGAGAAGCGCGAAGCCGCCCGCAGCGGCGAGCCGGAGACGCCCGAGCCACGCACGGATGTCGCTTAACCCGGAACAGAAGAACTACGCCGAGATCGAGCGCCTCGAAGGGCTGCTCGCCCAGCTGCGCGAGAACCGCTCGACCGCCCGCGAGACGGAGGCGATTCGTGAGATCGGCCTCGAGATCGCCGTGGCGATTCGCGAGGTCGGCGCGATGCTCGTGAACGTCGGTTGGGAGCAGTCCTTCTCGGCAGCCGACGAGGGCTAGTCATACAACGCCGCGGTCTCGCAACGCGAAACCCCGCCGGAGCGGGGCTTCGCAGGCAATTCGAGAGCTAGAAGCCCTCGCGGGAGCCGATCGTTTCGCCCCCGCCGTAGTACGTGGCAAGCTCGTCGCGGTAGCTCTGCTCGCGGTACCTCTTCTCGTCGAACTCCGGCGCGTTCTTGATCTCGTCCTTCGTCCGGTTCACGAAGATCGTCTCGGTGTCCGGGTCGATGTCGCGGATGAGGCCCGCTGGGATCATGACCTTCTTCCCGAAGATCCAGGGCCCCGTGTCGACGACGATGAAACTGCCGCCGACCTCGTGCGTCGCCTCGTCGACCTTGCCGATGTCGCCGTCCGTAGCTTCGACCTTGAAGCCCGTAAGGTCGATGTCGGGTTTCGTAACCGTGAAGCTCCACATCTCGACGATGGCCATGCCATCACCTCCAGTTCGAGGCTGGGTGCCTCGAAGTAGCTTCCCTCTGCTCGGTCCACCCTTCGCCTACCCCTGCACCTCCGATCAAAACGCCGGACCGATTGCTCGCGAAAGGCCGCTTCAATCCTGCACTGCTACGCTGAAGGCTCCACAGAGCGAGTACCTGGTTGGCCCGACGCCTCCCATCTACCGTTCGCGAGTTGGTAGAGGAGGTGTTTTTCTATGGCTACAGGAACTGTCAAGTGGTTCAACGACGCGAAGGGGTACGGGTTCATCACCCCTGAGGATCAGAGCAAGGATCTCTTCGTCCACCACACGTCCATCTCCGGCGACGGCTACAAGTCGCTCGCCGAGGGCGCGAAGGTCGAGTACGAGGCCGCCGAGGGAGCCAAGGGCCCCGAGGCGAAGAACGTCGTACCGCTGGCCGGTTAACCGAGAGCAGGCGCGCGCCGCACCCGCGGCGCGCGCCGCCTCTTAGCGAAAGGACTCGCGATGCGCGGGCAGATGCTCTGGTTCAACGAGGCCAAGGATCACGGATTCATCATGACCGACGAAGGCGAGCGGCTCGCTGTCGCCGGCGAGGGCTTTGCCACAGGCGAGCGTCCGGTGGGACGCTGCGCGCATAAGGTCGTCAGCTTCGAGATCGACGCGAGGGGCGAGACACGACAAGCCCGGAACGTCGCCTTCGAGCGCGCGGTGGTTGCGCGGCGCGCGCGTATCCGCGGCGGCGGCATTCGGCGATAGGAGGCGGCAGATGGCGAACAAGAAGCAGCAGCAGACGATCAACAAGCGCAACCGCGAACGCGCGGTCGAGGAGAAGCGCACGCTCAAGCGCCTGCGGAAGCAGGAGAAGCGCGAGGCCGCTCGGAACGGCGAGCCGACGCCACTCGAGCCGACGCCACTCGAGCCGGCGCCACTCGAGCCGCCACCACTCGAGCCGCCGGCGTAGCCGCCCATAGTGTCGCCCGTTAGCATCGGCGCGATGGACGCTGCCGTCACGCCTGCCGAGAAGGTCACACCCGAGCTCGTGCTGGCGCTGCTGCGGCCGAACGAGGTCGCGCTCTCGCCCGACGGCTCGCGGATCGCGTTCGCCGTCTCGGCCTTGTTCCGCGAGCAAGGGAAGCCGATCGAGACCCGCCTGTGGGTCGGCGATGTCGACGGCGAGCTTCTTCCGGGCGAGGCCGGCTCGCTGCCGCGCTTCTCGCCGGATGGATCGCGGCTTGCCTTCGCGTCCGACCGCGGGCACGAGGGGCGGCTTTCGCTCTGGGTCGACGACCGCGAGCTCGGAGAGATCCCGGGCTCGGTCGAGGACATCCACTGGTCGCCGAACAGCAAGTGGCTCCTCGTGCTCGCAGCCGACCTCGGAGCCGACCGGGCCGGTGCCGACTCGGCCACGAAGATCGAGGAGGCCGGCGCGGAGGCGCAGGATCCGAAGGTCTTCCGGCCCGCGGAGTTTTGGAGGCGGCTCTGGCTCGTCGACGCGGCCACCGGCCAGGCTCGTGACGTCACGCCCCCCGACACGAACGTCTTCGAGGTCGGCTGGGCCGGCGGGAAGGCAGCGGCGGTCTGCACCAATGAGCCGTCGGAGAGCGCGTGGTACGACGCCTGGCTCGGCCTCATCGACCTCGGCGCCCGCGCTGTCGAGCGCATCTACACGCCCAAGTGGCAGCTCCAGGCCCCGCGGATCTCGCCGGGTGGGCAGGTCGCGGTCGTCGAGGGGTTCTCCTCGGACCGCGGGACGCTCACCGGCACGGTCCACGTCGTCGGCAAGGGCCCGATCGCGGCCGAGCTGCACGCGACCTGGATCGAGTTCGCGGACGACGACACGCTCTGGGTCGCGGGGTGGCGCGGCGCGGGCTCGTTCGCGGGGCGCCTGAAGCTCGACGGCTCCTACGAGGAGCTCGAGGGCGGAGACGCCACGCTCGGGCCCCGCTTCTCGCCCGCGCTCGCCGTCAGCGCCGACGGCTCGCGCGCCGCGGCCGCCTACGAGAGCGCGGACGAAGCGCACGAGATCGTGCTCTGGGAGAACGGCATGCGCCGCACGCTGACGAGCCTCAACGCAGAGGTCGCGCCGAAGCTCGCGAACATCGACTGGCGCGCGTACCGGTGGCCGTCGTTCGATGGGCTCGAGATCGAGGGCCTGCTCGCGCTCCCGCGCGTGACCCCGGACGGCGCGCTCCCACTCGTGGTGATGGTCCACGGCGGCCCCACCGGCTCGTGGTCGTGGACGTTCGCCCCCTCGTACGGCTTCGTGCAGCTGCTCGTGGGCGAGGGCTACGCGGTGCTGCTGCCCAACGTGCGGGGCAGCGTCGGCCGCGGGCCGGAGTTCGCCGAGTCGAACCTCGGCGACATCGGCGGCGGCGACCTCGGGGACATCCTCGCCGGGATCGACGCGCTCGCGCGCGACGGGATCGTCGACGACAAGCGCGTGGCGATCACGGGCGGCAGCTACGGCGGCTTCATGTCCTGCTGGGCCGTGACGCAGACCGACCGTTTCGCCGCGGCCCTCTCGGAGGCGGTCGTCACCGACTGGGTCAGCTTCCACTACACGACCAACATCGGGCAGTTCGACCGGCTCTACCTCCAGGCCGATCCGGACGATCCACAAGGCGACTACACGCAGCGCTCGCCCATCTACCACGCGTCGAAGTGCCGCACGCCGACACTGATCCTCCACGGCGAGGACGACCTCTGCACGCCGCTGTCGCAGGCGACAGAGTTCTACAACGCCCTCATCGAGGCGGGGTGCGAGACAGAGCTCGTCGTCTACCCGCGCGAGGGCCACGGCTGGACCGAGCACGCACACCAGATCGACTGGTGGAACCGCATGCGCGACTGGTTCGCGCGATACGTCTAAGGCGGCGCCACGTGGATGACGAAACCTCCACGAAGCTCGTGCTCTCGCAGCCGACCCGCCGGCGCGAGTGGGAGCTTCGGCGCGGCGAGGAGAGCGTCGCAGAGCTCAGGCTTCCGTCCGTCACGCGCGGGGGCCAGGCCCGGGTGGAGGGGCGGAAGCTCGAGATCCGCGTGCGCGGCGTTCTCAGGCGCGAGGACCTCCTCGTGGATGCGGCGACCGGCGAGGAGCTGGCGCGCGTACGGGGTCGCAAGGTCGAGATCCGTGGAGCGGAGAGCGCCGAGTGGAAGTCGCTCGGCCGGAAAGCCGGCTACGGCCTCGTCGGCCACGACGGCGAGGCGTGGCTTCGCGCGAAGGCGAGCAGCGGGATGGTTCGAACGACAGGCCTGGTCGAGGTCGCGGCCGGACACCAGGTGGCGATCCCGGCGCTGCTCGCCGCGTACCTGCTCATCCGCCATGCCGAGGAAGTCGCGGCCGCAGCCGCGGCAACCACGGTCACGGCGAACTAGCGACGCCTCACGCGCAGCAGCTGGACCGGCAGCGCCGCCAGACATCCCGCCTCGCGGGCCAGGAGCGTCAGGGGCGCCTTCCCGGGCGGTGACGAGCTGGTGACCGCCACATCCGGCTTCGCCAGCGCGGCGCGGACCAGTGTGCGCGCGCGGGGCGCGTGCCACGCGGAGGTGACGATCACCACCTCACTTGCATCGAGCCTGCGGGCCGCCTCGGCGATGGCGCGCGCGTTTTCCCGTGTGTTCCGCGCGTGCGGATCGAGCGCGACGAGGTCGCCGTTCCACGCGCCGCGCATCAGGTCCGCCTCGCCGGTGAGCAATACCGCGTCGCCCTCTCGCACCACGGTCTGGGCGTGCCGGACGCGGGCCGCGCAGAGCTCGTGCAGGTCGTCCCCGCGAAGAGGCGAATAGCCGAGCACGGCGACCAGGCGCTTGCTCAATGGCGCCGTCGCCACTGGTCGGCCGCAAGCAGCGTGGCGGCGATCGTGAGCACGACCATGACCGCCTTCTTGCCCTGGAGCTTCGACTCGCCGCCCGCGCGCGGGCGCATGTTCACCGGGACCTCGTCCACACGAAGGCCCGCCTCCTGCAGCCGCAGGAGCGCCTGCACCTCCGGCGCCTCGGTCGTGTACGGGCGCGCGAGGATCGGGAGCGCCTTCGCATTGGCGGCGTACATGCCGCTCGTGGCGTCGAGGAACGGCCTCCGCAGCGCCACCCTCATCGAGCGCCGCAGGACCGCCGTGCCGAAGCGGCGTGCGGCGGTCGGCTCGTACCGGTAGGCCGCGTAGTCGTCACCGCTCGCGAAGCGCGAACCTACGGCGACATCACAGACTCCGGAGCGAACGCGCTCCAGCAGCCGCGCGAGCTCCTCGACCGGATGCTGGCCGTCGGCGTCGACACGGCCGCAGAACGCGTAGCCGTGCTCGTCGGCGTAGCCGTACCCCGCCGCGATGCCCGCCGGAAGGCCGCGGTTGACGCCGAACGAGATGACCTCCGCCCCCTCGCCGCGTGCGACCGCCGCGGTGCCGTCGGTGGAGCCGTCGTCGACTACGAGGACGTCGACCTGCGGAAGCTCTCGGTGCAGCTCGTCCAGGACCGCGGGAAGGTTCTCCTCCTCGTTCCAGGCGGGAACGAAGACGAGGGTGTCGTTGTGGCTCGGCACGAAGTCAGCCTAGCCATCGGCTCTAGAAATGCGTCTTACTCGAAACTACGATCAAGTCGTCTCGTCGGGGGGCCGACAGTGGAGGGCAGATGCACCGGACCGGAGTCATGGCACCGCCAAACCAGCGCGACCTGCCTGCGAGCCCGGGCCTGATGAGCCCGAGGCAGCACGTCGAGCCTCACGAGGTCAGCCTGCGGCTCCTGCTGTGGTCGATCGCCTCCGTGCTGGGGGCGATCGAGCTCGTCTTCGAGCTCTCGATGTCGTAGCCCCAGGCCGGGGTCGCCGCCCGCCGTTTCGAGATCGAAACGAGATCCGCGGCGATATTCACTTGCCAGCCGCCCCCGGCATGTGTATTGTCTAGCTCCTATTTTCGGGGAAAGGAGGTAGACAGTTGATCGAACTCGCGACCTATCGGCGTAACGTCTCCTCCGCCCCGGCCTTCATGCCGGATCACTGGGAGGGGTGCAGCGACGCACTCAACCTTCGGGAAGCCCTCGACTGGAGGCGCTCCGGCTAAACGGAACAGCGCCACCGCAAATCCAGACGAGGGCGACCCACACGGGTCGCTTTCGTCGTTGTTGAGCCAAATGGAGGCCGCAACTGAAAGGAGACGCACCGACGTGTCACCGACATATCGGGGATGAGCCCGCTCGATCCCAAGGTGGTGGAACCTTCTCGAGCGCTATATGCGCCGGGAAATGGCCCTAGGAATGTAGGGCGCGCGTCAGCTATCGCTTTTTCCGGGTAGCGACGCGCGGAACCTCCTCTTTGCCGGTCGATTCCGGGCGATTCCCCAATCGACAGCACACAGCGAGAGGAGGTGAGAAGGGTGTACTACGACCACGAGTCCTACCGTCAGCGGTACGAGGAGAAGGTCGAGGAGCTGCGGAGGGACTACCAGCCCCGGCGGCCGCGTCAGCAGCCGAGCAGGCCCGTGCGATACGTGCGGGCGGTGTGGGCGCGACGGCCTGCGCAGTCCCCCGCGCGCGCACCCGTGTACCGCCAATGAGCGGACACAGCTTCACAGAGCCGCGCGTCTCCCGGATCGGGTCAGACGCGCGGCTCTGGCTTCCCCTCGGTCATTCGTCCGCGAGCTCGAGCAGCGCCTCGACGGTCGTCCAGTTTCGCGCTGTCGCGGTGACGCCGAGGTCCTTGCCCGCCAGCTTCGCCCAGAGCTTCGAGCGGGCGACGCCCTTCGGGTGCCACGCGTAGATCTCGCGGCCGACCGCGACCACTCGCTCTCCCGGCGCGGCCACGGCTTCGAGCTCGGGCACGAGCTTCGCGGGAGCCTTGGCCGACAGGAAGCTCACCTGGTAGCGCTTCGGCTCGCTGGCGACGTCGCCGAGCGGGTTGCGCTTCACGACCTTTGCAAGATCCGCGCGCGAGCGGACGACTACCGGAATCTCGAGGCCGAACCGCTCCTCGATCACCTTCTTCGTCTTGCGAGCGACGCTCTCGGGCTTGGCGCTGCTCGTGAGGACGACGTTGCCGCTCTGGAGATGCGTCCGCACGTCCTCGAAGCCGGCCTCCTCGAGCGCCTCGCGCAGCTCGCCCATCGCGATTCGGTTACGCGGGCCGAGGTTGATCCCGCGTAGCAGGACGACATGCCTGGCCATTCTCGGGAGCGTACGACAGCTTGAACGCGGGGGTGGTGCAACACTGTCTTTGTTAGACATGTTCGAGCTGGGGAGCAGCCTTCGCGAGGCGCGAGTTCGCCGGGGGGCAGAACTCGAACAGGTTGCCGCCGACACGCGGATTCGGATGCGCTACCTCCGGGCGCTGGAAGACGAGCGCTTCGACCTCATGCCCGGCTCGGTCTACGCCAAGGGGTTCCTTCGCACCTATGCGGAGTACCTCGGCCTCGATGGCCAGGTTTTCGTCGATGAGTACAACGCCCGCTTCGAAGCCGAGGAGGATGAGCCTGCGCCTCCGCAGCTGGACCTGGGACCTCCGTCCCTGTGGCCCTACGGCCTGGCCGCTGTCGTCCTCATCCTGGCACTTGGCGGCGCGCTGCTCGGCTGGCAGCTCGGCGGCTCCTCACCACAGCCTCCGCGGCCGGCCGGTGCGCCGGCCCGAGCGGCCGGCCCTCCTGCTCCTCCGACCACGCAGACGACCGCCAGACCGCCCGGCGCAGTGTCCGCGCCGGCCCGCCCGGCCCTCGTGCTCCGCGCCGCCGGAGGCCCTTGTTGGCTGTCGGTTCGCCGCTGGAGCGAGCAGGGTCGCCTTCTCTTCGAGAGCACGCTCGAGCCGGGCCAGTCGCGTCGCTTTCGCGAGCGGCAGCTCTGGGTGCGGATCGGCGCACCCTGGAACCTGATCGTGAATCGGGGCGAGCGCCGGCTCTCGATCCCGCAGACGGTCGCGACCGTGGTGGTGACGTCAAGCGGAGTCCGTACGGTCGGGTAGGCGCTTCGCCCTGGCGGGAGAGAGAAGCAGGCCGATGAGGAACCCGGCGACGAGGAGCTGGGCCGAGGCCGATACGCCGCCGCTGCGGTGCCAGCCGCGCAAGCGGTGGCTCGGGAAGAGTTTGCGACCTCCGGGCCGTGGGAGCCTCAGCACGTGCTCGAGGTCCGGGCACGAGGCCGCAAGCGCGCCGCTCACAGCCGGATCGAGCGGCCCGCGCACGCCGGCGAGAAGCAGGACGGCGGCGACCCCGCTGCCGATCTCGAAGCGCCGGTCACGGATGTCCTGGTGTGGCATGCGATCTCCCGCGAGGTGGAGGAAGAGGCCCAGCGGCAGCGAGCCGAGCCTCGAGCCGAGGAGCGAGCCCCCGGCGGCGCCGGTGGCGACGTGCAGCGAGACGATCAGATCGCCACCTTAGCTCTGCATTGCCTTCACCAAGGTGGCGGCGGCTGGGTTAGTCGACGGGCCGGAAAGCGTGCCTGAGGTCGAACTTCGCGATCTTGCGGCCGAGAACGATTCCGGCGACGCTCGAGAAGCGGTAGTGCAGGCCTGCCCAGAGCCGTGCGCCGATGATCTCGTGGCGGAGCTCGTTCGCCCTGTCGTAGTGCCGCACCGAGTTCAGGTTCCCGGCCGGCCCAGCGGCGTCGAACCCGTGGAGATCGAGGTCGATCCGGTTGGTGCCGAGGTAGGTGCTGAACACCTCGGCCATCGCCGAGGTGATCACCCCGTGCGCGGCGGGGTATTCAGGATGGTTGGGTGTCGTCAGCAGCGGCCGCCAACCTGTCTGCTCGATCGTCGCCGGGTTACCGTCGTCGTAGCCCGGCACGGGCCCGAAGCCGTCCGCGACGACGGCGGCGGGGTCGATCGCCGTGACCGGCCGCCAGAACAGGTAGTGATACTTGGCGTAAAGGGCGGATGCCAATGCGTCCGCGTCGACCAGGTTGACCATGGCGGCCAGCCGTGCACTCGCGAGCACGCTGAGACCTTGCACGGCGGCGAGGTCGCGCCAGGCCCGGTTGTACTGGCGGATCACATTTGCGGACCAGAACCGTGCGATCGCGGTTTCCTCGTCGTTGCGCACGCTGCTGTCCGCCGCGCCGTAGGCCTTGATCTCGCTGAACGCCTCGGCCCACGTATCGCTCTGCAGCGAGGGCGGCGGATCGGGCAGGAACTGATCCACGCTGCGCAGGACGAATCGGCGGACGTTTCCCACCCACGGCACCTGCGGCGGGGCGAAGGGCGGCGTCAGGCGCCACACGCCGGGGCCCGGGGCCAGCGTCGGGAATGGTGTGCTCACGCCGATCGGCGTCATGCGCCCGTCGCCGGTGCGCAGGTTGATGATGCTCGCCGCGGCTGCCATGCCGACGTCCTCACCGTCGCTCTTCGCGGTCCCGTCGGGGATCAGCGCGAGCGCCTCCTGA
>JBKPAM010000019.1:0-15520 GCA_046726435.1 Actinomycetota bacterium | reverse complement strand
GCCTTGCGGGAGCTCGAGCAGGCGATCCTGCGGCAGGATCCCGAGCTCGTGGTCGCCCCCAATGCGCCCGCGGCGATCCTGCCCGGCGAGCGTGCAGCAGACGTCCAGGCGCGGCTCAGCGAGCGCCGCCGAGTGCTCTTGATGGCATTCGCCGTCGTGGGCCTTGCTGCTGCGGCGGCGGGCACGGCAGTGGCGCTTCTCTCTGGAAGTGAGACCGAGCTCTCAGGCGTCCCACCGAACTCGGTCGGGGTGGTCGACCCGCATTCGGACAGGATCGTCGCCGAGATTCCGGTCGGCCATGGCCCGACCGACCTCGCCTCGGGAGGCGGTGTGTGGGTTGCCAATTTGGACAGCGGGACGTTCTCGCGGATCGATCCGCACACGCGGAAGGTCACGAGCGTCACGAACGCCGGCGGTACTCCGACCGGCCTCGCCGCCGGCCACGGCTCAGTCTGGATCTCCAACGGCTTCCTGGGCCGGGTACTCCGTGTCGACGAGCGAAGCGCGAGAGTGACCGCAACCATCCCGATCGACGGTCACCCGGGCGCGATCGCGGTCGATGGCAACGCCGTCTGGGTCGCGAACACGATCGCGGACACCGTGGCCCGGGTCGATCCCGACTCGCTTCAGGCGACGACCATCCGCGTCGGCAGCGGCCCGAGTGGCGTCGCGGCGGGTGATGGCTCGGTTTGGGTCGCCAACGGCCTCGAGCGAACGCTGACGCAAATCGACTCGGTGACCGGAACGGTTGTTCGGCCACGGATTGCGCTCCGTTGCGCTCCGACCGGGGTCGCCTTTGGGGTGGGCTCGATCTGGATCACGTGCACGACAGCCGGCGAGGTGACGCGCATCGATCCACTTACTGGCCAGGGCACGGCGACGATCCGAGTCGGCAAAGGGCCGACGGGGATTGCGATCCTCGACGATCGCGTGTGGGTCGCGGACACTTTCGGCCGAAAGCTCAGCGAGATCGATCCGGCACGTGAGGCCGTCGTGCATACGGTCGAGACCGGCAATAGCCCCGAGGGACTCGCAGCCGACCGGGGGGAGCTCTGGGCCGCCGTTCAGGGAGCCTGAAGATGTTCAGCGGCTGCCGGGCTTGAGCGCGAGGCGGTCGAGCGCCGGGCCAGGCGCAAACGGGTCAAAGCTGTAGCGCGCCACACGGGCGGAGGTCGCCGCTACGAACTCCCCTTGAGCAAGGGGGACCCAGGGCACGATCCGCTCCGTCAGCAGCTGGTCGAGCTCCGCCCAGCAACGCGTGCGGACACTGCCGAGGAGAGCTCGGCACTGGTCGATCTTGCGGTCGACGCTCGGCACGGATCGAACCCGGTAATCCCAACGACGAAGTTGCTCGCGGGTCGCTCCGAGCAAGGAGAGGTCCTCGTTGTGGCTATCCGTCGGGTCTTGGAGCACCGGGGCGAAGCCGGCGCCGTCGGGAAAGTCGACGAGCCACCCCGTCTCCAGGTAGAGCCCCGCCCTCGCCCGCGGCAGGCCCGCCGCACGCTCCACCTTATGAGACGAGAGGTGGCGCACGGACAAGATCACACCGACGCGCGCAAAGTCGCGTTGGATCAGGGCGTCTTGAGCGTACGGCTGGTAAGGGAAAGCGCCGTAGGCGACGATCCTGCAGGCGGGCGCATCGCAACGGCCATCGTGGTTCTTGTCGTACCGTGAGCGCGCCATCTCGGCCCGGGCCGCGGCGAGATCACCGCCCAGCGGGTGCGGGGCGTAGTCAGCGAGCAGATCACCCTCGACGCTGTCAGGCAGGTCGTGCTCGGTGGCGACGACCGGCGCGAAGAACTCCGCGTTCTCGATTCGCGCGAACGCCGTCCGGTCGAGTTCCAGGTTGAGCGCACGGCGGACGTGGACGTCGTCGAAGGGCGGTACGGCCAGGTTCAAGGTGGCGTAATCGACCGCGCTCGCTGGGTTCACGTGCAGGCGCCTACGCAGGCGATCGGATTGCCGGTAGCGGCGAACCTGGCCGGGAAGCGCGCTGGTGTCGAGGATCACGTCGAGCGAGCCCCGGTCGACCGCACCTGCGTTGCGGAGCCGTTCGCGGTTGACGGCGCCGCCGCGCATCTCGAGCTCGATGCGGTCGGGGTAGGCCTTGCGAAGCGGATCGGACCGCGGTTCCCACGACGGATTCCGCACCAGCATCAACGACTCTTGCCCGAGGATGGCGACGGTGCCTCCGCGCACCGCATAGCGGTAGCGCCAGCCGGAGGCCGGCCGCTGTCGCCCGGCCGGGAGCGCGAAGTTCATCTTGTCGGAGCCAGCGATCATGTACGGGCCGGAGGAGACGAGGTAGCGGCCGTAGCCGCCGTCGTGGCCGCGGTCGGCGCCGGCGGGGATCGGCGCAGTCGCCGGCAGCGAGAAGCGGTAGCCGAGATCTCCAGTCGGCTCGCTGAGATGAACCACGAGCGTGTGCGGATCCGGTACCTCGAGCCCGGAAATGCTGTCAGCCTTGTGCGCGGCAAAGGCCTTCGTCCCCTGGATCACCGTGTAGTAGAAGGGATAGCCGGCCCTGGCGCCGAGCCGGAACTCGCGCTCGAGCGCACGAACGATGTCGCCGGCGACGATCTCGCGCCGCTGGAAGGGCGGCGCGTAGTGGAGCCCTCGCTTGAGATTGAAGACCCAGGTGCGCAGGTCGGGCGAGACTTCGGGCATCCGAGCCGCGAGGTCAGGGCGCAGCTTCGTTCCGCCCTGCCCCGCCGGTCTCCCGTCGTAGGAGAGAAGAGTCCGCAAGAGGCAGCAACGGTAGAGCTCGATCTTCGATGCCCGGTACTCGACCTGGGGATCGAGCGCATACCGCGGCGACGCGGTCCAGATTTCGGTGCCGAACGGGTGATTGACGCCGACCCGCAGCGTGCCACCGCGAAGCGGGTCCTTCGCTAGATGAACCGTGGCGCCGTGGCCGCCTGAAGAGCAGCCCGCCAGCCCGAGCGCCACGACTCCTGTTACCCCCGCCGCGACCAGCCGTCTCACCACGGACCTCCGGCCCCACGGCTTACGCCTCGCAACCTCGCCTGTCAAGCCCTACCGAGCGACTGTGAGCGATTTGCAAGCGACCGGTGAGCGGGGGCCACGACTCTCACCCGGTACGTCGTCCAGGGACGATCGCCGGGAGACAAGTCAGGCAAGGAGGTCAGAAGTGAAGTGGGTTCCAAGATCTCGCCGAGTCACGTTCGCCACCGCGCTGATCGCGGCCGTCGCGGCGGTCTCGCTGCTCGTCGTTCCAGGTGCGATCCACGGCGCAACGACGGGTAACGGTCTATCCGCATACGTCGTCCCCACGAACCGAGGGCCACTGCCGCCCTGTTCGGGAGCCGACTGCACCGCCGCGAACACTGTTTGGCACTTCATCCATGTCGTCAACACGAATGCGCTCACGAACCGGCTAACCGGGCTGAACCGCGCCGCGTGGCCGAACTCGTTCGCCGTCAGCAGCATCGATGAGCAGATCTTCGTCAACGGCGTCGACCAGACACAGTTCGACTTCACGATGACGCCACCACCGAATGCGTTCTTGCGTAGCTGGTCCGGGCACTGGCCCTCGACCGTGACCTGCCCGTCAGACGGGACGGCCTGCGACGTCGTTCTCAATCCCGCGGTGCTTCCCGGCGAGAACACGGCGATCGTTTACACGGGGTGGATCCACGGCTCGACGGAGCCGAACGGCACGTACGTTTTCAGGTACACGATCCACGGCTCGCTCAACGGGGATCCCGTCGACCTGACCGCGAGCTCGCCGCCGATCTCGATGACCGGATAGGGGGAGCCGGCAGTGGTGGGTGCCGTCTGGCTGCGAGGCGGCACCCACCCGCTTCCTCGCTCGTACCCCGAGCGTCCCTGCAACCTCGCGGCCGAGCCCAGCCGTTGCAACGTCTAAGCGACCACGGTTGGCCTGCGGCCGCCGAGCGGCTCGCTCAGCCCGCGCCCGCGCGCGAAGGCGTCGATCTTCCCCCAGCGTCCCGGGATGTCGAGCAGGGCGATGAGCCCGATGTCATCCGGGAGCGCCGGGTCCACGACGAGGTGGTCGCCGACCGGCTCGAGCCCCAGCATCGTCCGCATGAGGAGCAGCGGCGCTCCGGTCGACCACGCCTGCGGGCTACACGCTGTCGGGTACTCGACCGGGTACTTGGTCACGCTGCGCTCGTAGCCGCCGAACGCCTCCGGCAGGCGGCCGTCGAAGAGCTCGGCGGCGTCGAGGATTCCTCCCGCGAGCTGCGCAGCCTCCTGCTTGAACCCGTAGCGGCGCAGGCCCCAGGCGATGAACGAGGTGTCGAACGGCCAGACCGTGCCGACGTGGTAGCCGATCGGGTTGAACCGCCCCTCGCCTTCGGCCAGCGTCCGCACGCCCCAGCCGGAGAAGAGCCTCGGGCCGAGAAGGTGCCCCGCCACCACCTTCGCCTTCGACTTGTCGACGATGCCGCTCCAGAGGAGGTGGCCGTTGTTGGAGGACAGCGCGTCGACCTGCTTCCCGTCGGGGTCGAGCGCGAGCGCGAAGTACTCGCCGTCCTCGACCCAGAAGTCGCGGGTGAAGCGGCGCTTGAGCTCCGCCGCCTGCCGCTCGAGCTCGTCGGCGAGCGCCGGGTCCTTCCAGACGAGACGCGCCAGGCGCGCACCGCGCACCTTCGCGTCGTAGGCGTATCCCTGCAGCTCACAGGTGGCGCGGGGGAAGCCCGGCAGACGTCCGTCCCGGTACGAGATCGAATCCCAGGAGTCCTTCCAGCACTGGTTCTCGAGGCCGGTCTTCTCGTTCCGGCGCTCGTACCAGATGTAGCCCGTGCCGCCGACCAGGTCGGCGTACTCGTCGATCCAGCGCAGCGCCGCGCGCGCCTCGGGCTCGAGCTCGCGAACGAGCCGCCGGTCGCCGCTCCACCGCTCGTACTCGTCCAGGAGCACGACGTAGAGCGGTGTCGCGTCGGCCGAGCCGTAGTACGGCGAGTGCGGCCGCTCTTCGAAGGCTGTCAGCTCCCCGTAGCGCATCTCGTGGAGGATCCGGCCGGGATCCTCGTCCCGGAAGTCGTCGAGGCGGCTGCCCTGCCAGGCGCCCAGCGCGTGAAGCGTTGTGGCGGCGAGCTCGGGGGTGAACGGCAGCGACTGGAGGCTCGTGAGGATGCTGTCGCGGCCGAACATCGTCATGAACCACGGCAGGCCGGCAGCGGGCAGGCTCCGTCGGCCCATCACCGGCGGTGAGAACCGCAATGCCGCGAGATCGACGAGGCAGCGCCCATAGGTCGCCCTCAGTGAGTCCGAGTCCGACTCGAGGCGCGGAGCGTCGGCGAGCCATCGTTCCAGGCTGCGCTCCATGTGCGGTCGCGCCCGCCGCTTTCCGCGCTCGTACTTCGGGCGCACGCTCCTTCCCGTCGCACCGCCGGAGATGACGACGTCGAGATCGGTCGTCCAGTGGCCGTGAGGACCGATGCGCACGTCGAAGGTGAGACCGTTCTCGTCGAGCTTCGCCCGCGCCGACGCCGAGATCGCCGTCTCCCGCACGAAGGTGTCGCGGCGGTACCCGAGTAGCAGCCGGCCCCTGTCGACCCGCGCCACGTAGCGGCCCTTCTTCTTAAGTGCGTCCTTGACCTCGAACAGGTCCGCGAAGTCGCTGGCGGCATCGATCCTGACCTTCAGCGCAACCGGACTGGCGTCGTGGTTGAGGATCGTGACCTCCTCGTGGAAGCCGTCGCCGACCGCGCGCTCGCGGATCACCGTGAGCTTGGTGTCGACGTAGACCGTCCCGGTCCCCGGGGCGAGGAAGAAGCGCGTCTCGAAGTACTGCAGGTCGTCGACCGAGAGCGTGCTCAGGCGCTGCCCGTCAACGGTCAGTACCCACGTCGAGAGGAAACGGCTGTCGAACGAGAAGAGGCCGGTCGGATCGGTGAGCGACGCCTCGATGTCACCGCGCGAGTCGCTGACGACGAACGTGTTGCCGTCCAGGATCTTGACGAGGTCGTCCTTCATGCCGTCCTTCTCGGGCCGGGGATGAGACGCTGGAACGGCGCCAGCAGCGTGGGATCGCCCTGCACCTCCACCGCCCCTCGGAGCAGAGCCGCCATGGCGTTCTGCCTGCCGCTCGCGATCCTGTCGAAGAGCTTCTTCTCGGCGCGCACGACACAGTCGGCCTTCACGTTGCGGTGCGAGACGGCGATGTCGCCCTTGTCGATCGTGACCAGCCAGCGGGTCGTGCGCTTTCCGTCGGTCAGGTCGAAGCGCAGCGTGCCGGTCGCCTTCTCCAGCATGGGCTCGTGGCCACGCGCCTCGAGCGCGTCGAAGAACTCGGCGGTCGCGTCCTTCATCGTCCCCTCCCTTCGGCGGCTGAGTAGGAGTTTGGCGGCGTCCCCTCGCCGGGCGCAAGCGACAAGCGTCCTCCCGGCCGCCGCGCGAAATCGCGGCTACTCTGGCGCGCGTCCGAAGTACGTACATCAAGGGGGAACTTTGAAGACGAAGTTGACGGCCGGCGTCGCCGCGCTCTGCCTCGTGCTCGCCGGGACCGCGGTCGCCGCGGACACGAGCGGCACCGCGCTGACGCTCAACCCGGTGAGCCACGGCGTCCAGTCGCAGGCGAACTGGCAGGCACTGGAGGGGCGCCCGGACTCGTCGGGCTCCGCGAACCAGGCTCTCGTGCTGGAAGCGTCGGGAACACCCGACACCTCTGCGGCCGCGCTCTTCCGCGGTTTCGAGGGCGTTCACGTCCGTGACCTGCAGGCGCTCGGGTACGAGCATCGCGTTCCGGGCACGTGCACGAAGACCGACCCACGGTGGACCCTGTTCATCCACGGCAAGGGAACGAGGACGTACCTGGTGAATCTGGGCTGCGCCGTCGCACCGGCGCGTCCGACCGACGATCCCCAGTGGATCCGGCGGGTCTTCACGCTTCCGGTGATCCAGGCCGAGATCGTCCGCCAGGTGTCGAGCCCGAGCGATGCGCTCAACGGCACCGTCGGCGACCTCGCGCTGGTGGTCGACCGGTCGAAGGGGCCGGCCTACCTCGACAACATCGAGGTCCGGTCGCGCACCGTGCGCAAGGTATGGACGTTCGCCGGCGACAACGGCAACGGGTCGCCAAGCGGGCCGCCGGACTTCTCGGCGGACGAGCTCTCGATGCTCGCGGCACCGCTGGCGGCGGAAGCGCTCTGGGACGAGGCGGACGTGGTCGCCTCGATCACGACGGAGGAGCAAGCGCTGATCGACGAGTCGAACGCGGCGACGGACTGATCGCTCGACCCCCCTCGGCCTAGACATCTGGGGGTAGCTCTGCGCGCCTGCCGTTGCTAGCGTCTGGCGCCGAGGGGGGTCGTCACAACAGAGGGAGAAATCCATGAGGCATCGTCTCGGCGCGCTGGCTGCGCTGTTCGTACTCGCGCTGGCCGTCACCGGCTCGGCGTTCGCCTTCGACTGCATCCGCGTCTCCTCGTCCCTTCAGGGTCTGGAGAGCTCGACCAAGTCCGGCAACTGGGCGCTGTTCGATCTGAGCAGCGGTGCATCCGCGAAGGAGACGCTCCAGGTGGTCGGAGTCGACCTCACCGACTCGCAGGCTCAGTGCGTGAGCGACCACTACCGGGCCTCGGGGTTGAAGCCGTACTTCGCCCTGGGCTTCGGTGTCGCCGGGCCCAACGGCGTCCTCGCGCACCGAAACCCAAACGTCTCGGTGCTCTCGAACCTCAAGGGCATCGATCACCTCGAGGACAGTCCGGTCGGTGCTGCGCTCTTCGGCGCGGCGGCCGACTGCGGCGTCCCGACTGACTAGCTTCCTCAACCGCCGTGTGTCCCCGGATGCGGGGCACACGGCGGTTCCTTCTCACCGCCGGCCCGGAAACGGCCACTAACGTTCGACTCGTGTCGAAGCCGGCCGTTCGGGCACGACCGCTTCGCCGCCTGCGCGACGGGCTCGAGCGCCACCCGCTGCTCATTCTGGTCCTGGCCGGCGTGCTCGCGCTCGGCGCGGTCGTGCTGCTAGCTAGCCTCGCCGGCGAGGGACGACTCCACAGGGCCGCGCACAACATCCACCCCGCCTGGCTCGTGCTCTGCTTCGGCGGCGAGCTCGTCGCCTACGGCGGGTACGTCCTCGCCGTCCGCGACACGGCCAAGGTCGACAACGGGCCCACGCTCACCTTCGGCAGGTCGCTGGAGACGGTCGTCGCAGGCTTCGGCGTCTTTGCGGCGACGAGGACGAGTGGCGGCTTCGCGGTCGACTACTGGGCGCTGCGAAGCGCCGGCGAGGACCGCGACGGCGCGGTGGCGCGAGTGCTCGCGCTGGGGGCGCTCGAGTACGTCGTGCTCGCGCCGGCAGCCCTCATCTCGGCGATCGTGCTGATCGCCGGCGGCGAGGACGTGCCGCTCTCGCTCACGCTGCCGTGGCTGCTCGTGATTCCCGGCGCGCTTGCCGCGATCTGGGTCAGCTCGCCGAAGCGCGCCCCTCGCTACTCACAGGCGCGCGGCGGCGGACGCGTTCGCCAGTGGTTCGCGCACGCCGTGGCCGGCCTTTCGATCCTCCGCTCAATGTTCGTGGCCCCTCCGCGCGAGCACGGGCTCGGGCTCGTCGGCACGGCCCTCTACTGGGCCGGCGACATCGCGTGCCTCTGGGGCGCGCTCGAGCTCTTCGGCAACCCGCGGCTCTCGGTGCCGGCCCTGATCGTCGGCTACGCGACCGGCTACGTGCTGACCCGCAGGTCGCTCCCGGCGGGCGGCGCGGGGATCGTCGAGATCGCGCTCACCTTCGCGCTGCACTGGGTCGGATTCCCGTTCGTGCGGGCGCTGCTCGGCGTGATCGTCTACCGGCTCTTCAATCTCTGGCTGCCACTCCTCCCGGCGCTGGCCGTGCTCCCGGCCGTCGACGAGCTCCGCCGCGAGCTCGAAGAGGCCGAAGAACCCTAGGTCGCGCCCGTCCCAGTTCCCCTTTCCGGGGGATCTCGCGGACTTGCAGGCGGGCGAAACTACGCCTGTGCGGCATCTCCTTGCGGCTGTCGATCCCGTCCGCGCGTTGGGCGGGCGCTCCAGCGTGCCCGAATCCCCACGGACGGAGGCACTCGTCCAGTCGTACCGGCAGCTTGCGGACGTCTTCCACGAGATCCTCTCGGAGCACAGCCTTGACAACCTGCTCGAGCGCATCGCCGACACGCTCGCCGAGCTCGTCCCGCATGACTCGCTCTCGATCTACGAGGCCGACGAGGCGCAGACCGTCTTGACGCCTGTCCTTTCCCGAGACAAGTGGGCGGACAAGATCATGAACAGCCGCTCGAAGTTCGGCGAGGGCATCACCGGCTGGGCCGCGGAGCACCGCGAGCCGGTGCGGACAAACCACCTCGACCCGCGCACGATCACCGTGCCAGGGACCCCGGCCGACGAGCCCGAGGCCCTGGTCGCCGTCCCGCTGATCGCGCGGGGCCTCGTCAAGGGCGTGCTCAACATCTACCGCCTCGGCGAGGACGCAAGCTTCGACGACGAGGAGTTCGAGCTGACGACGCGCTTCGCCGACGCCGCGGCGCTCGCCCTCGACAACGCCCAGATCCGCGCCAGGCTCGAGCTCCAGGCGCAGACCGACTCGCTCACAGGCCTCTACAACCACCGCTACTTCCACGAGCGCCTGCGGGCGGAGCTCACCCGTGCGAGCCGCTCACGCGAGGCGGTGGGGCTGCTGATGCTCGACATCGACGACTTCAAGCGCGTGAACGACGTCTACGGCCACGGCGCCGGGGACCAGGTGCTGACGGAGCTCGCCGAGCTGCTGCGCGGCGCGATCCGCGCCTCGGACGTCGTCTGCCGGCTTGGAGGCGAGGAGTTCGGCGTGATCATGGGGGGCGGCGACGCGGGCGACGCGTGCGCGCTGGCCCGCCGGCTCACGGACACGCTGGACGAGACCGAGTTCGGGCTGCCGGGGAGGATCACGATCTCGGTCGGGATCTCGCAGGGGCCCGAGCACGCCATGAACCCTCGCGAGCTCGTCGCCTGCGCCGAGGCGGCGATGATGACCGCGAAGGCGCGGGGCAAGAACCAGATCGTCCTCTTCGACGAACAGGCGACCGAACGCCCCGACGGCAAGTCGGCCCCCGGGCGCGACGTCCGCTCGATCGCACACCTGAAGATGCTGCAGAGCCTCGCCGGCAAGCTCAACCGGCTCAACGACGTGCGCGAGATCGGCGAGGTGATCGCCGACGAGCTGCGGCTGCTGATCGACTACCACAACTGCCGCGTCTCGGTGATCGAGGGCGAGGAGGTCGTGCCGGTCGCGTTCCGCGGCGAGCTCGTCTCGCGCAACGGCGAGCACGTGGAGTTCCCTCGTAGCAAGATCGGTGAGGGGATCACCGGCCACGTGGCCACCGCGGCCGAGCCGCTGCTCGTGGGGAACACGCTGGAGTGCGAGTACGCGGTGATGATCCCGGGCACGCACCTGATCGAGGAGTCGCAGGTCGCTGTGCCGCTGCGCTACGGCGCGCGGGTGATCGGCGTGATCGCGATCTCGAAGCTCGGTGTCGACCAGTTCGACGAGGACGACGTCCGGCTGCTGGAGGTGCTGGCGGGCCACGCCTCGGTCGCGCTCGAGAACGCGCGCCTGTACGAGGCGCAGCGGCGCGAGGCCGACCACCTGAAGGAGCTGCTCGAGTTCACCGGGGCGATCTCGGAGGCCGGGACGCGCGAGGCAATCGGAGCCGAGACCGTGCACGCGGTGGCGCGCATCCTTGGCGGGAAGCGGTGCGCACTCTGGCTGGCCGACGAGAAGGGCGACTTCCGGATCGACGCCCATTCCGGCTACGACGCCGACCCGGCGCTGGCGCGGCTGCTCGGGGTCGTCGTCCCCGTCGGCTCGATGGAGGATGCGGTCGGGGACCGCAGCGAGCCGTTCCTCGTCGACGCGGCCGATGTCGAGCGCTGCGCCCCGGCACCCGAAGGCCTCCCGTGGCCCGACCTCGCGATCGCGCCGCTGCGCACGGACGGCGCGCTCCAGGGGTTCATCTCGGTTCGCGAGCCGACCTGCGAGAGCGATCTCAGCGTCGACGAGATCCTCCGCCTCCTCGGCGGCATCTCGTACCAGGCGGCGGTCGCTTTGGAGCGCGCACGGAGCTACGAGAACCTCGAGGACGACTTCGTCTCGACCGTGGCGGCGCTCGCCAACGCGCTCGAGGCGAACGACGAGTACACGTCCACCCACACGCGCTGGATCACGGATATGGCGCTGCGCGTCGGCGGGGCGCTCGGGTTCGACGGCGCGGCGCTGAAGCGGCTCGAGCTCGGCGCCCTCTTCCACGACATCGGCAAGATCGGCATCCCTACGAGCATCCTGCTCAAGCCCGGCCCGCTCTCTTCGGACGAGCGCAGGATCATCGAGATGCACCCGGAGCTCGGGGAGCGGATCCTCGAGCCCATCGCGCGGCTGGCCGAGGTGCGGACGGTCGTCCGCAGCTGCCACGAGCGCTGGGACGGCGGCGGCTACCCGGACGGCAAGGCCGGCGACGAGATCCCCTTCGACGCGCGGATCATCCTCGTCTGCGACGCGTTCCACGCGATGACGACCGACCGGCCCTACCGGAAGCGGCTCAGCGTCAAGGAGGCCCGCCGGCGGCTCCGCGAAGGGGCGGGCACGCAGTTCGACCCGGCGGTCGTCGACGTCTTCCTCGGCCTACCCTTGGACGTGCCGGTGCCGCTCGAGCACGAGCGGCTCGCGTCCTAGCCGGGCGGTTCCCCCGAAGGAGGCAAGCAGTCCGGCGCGGAGGCGCCCGATACCCGTTGCGTGAGGTCGGCTCCTCGTTTCCTCGCGTTCGCATGCGCGACCGTCGCCGCACTGGGTCTCGTCGGCGCGGCGAACGCCTCGCAGCTCATCGCACGGAACGCGTCGAACGCGCGACTCGCAGTGAACGCGGAGGGAACCGCGCTGATCAGCTACCGCCGGCGCGGCCGGGTCATGCACCTGCTCGCCTGGGCCGCGGTCAACGCTCGGCAGCGTCCGGCCAACGCGCGGATTTCGCAGGTGAAGTTCGAGCTCGACTACTCGGGCGGCTGGAAGCACCACCGGCCGCGGTGGAAGCACTTCAAGAACCGGTGCGGGCGGTATGACGGGCCCGAGCTGCCGTGGCTCGTCGCCGCATGCAAGGCGCCGAACGGCTCGTACTGGGCGCTCCAGAGCTGGCAGACCGCGCTTCCGGACCTGGGGATGGCGCCGTGGCTTTCCTCGCAGAAGACGTGGTGGCTGCACCTCTCCCACTGGACCGGCCCGCTCGCCCAGCTCGAGGTGCACACGGACTGGATCTACGGGAACCGCTTCCAGGAGCTCTTCGGGCGCTTCACGTACCGGGGCGTCGGCATCCGCGGCTTCGACACGACGCGCTTCGGAGCGCCCACTGACGGCTACGGGCGGCTCCTGTTCCTAGACACGTTCGACTCGTCCTACGGGGCGGGCTGGCTACGCGAGAACTCGTTCGTCTCGCACGGCCCGCCCGGGATGTTCTGCTACGGCTTCTACCCCCGGAGCCCGTGGATCGGCGGCTACGCGCACCCGCCGGGAATCGCGAAGCGCAAGCGCGGCCCGGGGACTGGGCGACAGTACCGGGTCACGGGCCAGGGACCGGGCGTCACGCCTGACGTGCTCTGGCAGGGGCCGGGGCTGCACCCGTTTGACCGCAGCGATCCGGCCGACGTCGCGCTCGAGAGCCGGATGAACGCGACGCTCGACTCGATCCGCGGCGGGTGGGGAAAGTGCCGCACGCACTAGGCGCTAGGTGTTGACCGCCAGCCGGCGATCGAGCAGGTCGAGCAGGGACGGGAAGACCTGCGCGGCGCCGAGCTCGCGCAGCTCCTCTTCCTGCGGCCCCGCGCCGATACCGATCACCGTCAGGCCGGCCGCGCGCCCCGCGGTTACGCCCCCGGGGCTGTGCGTGAAGGTGGCGGCCTCTTGCGGACGGACGCCCAGTCGGCGACAGCCGGCGAGCAGTAGGTCGGGCGCAGGACGCGAGCGCAGTCGCTCGGCGTGGATGACGTCGGCACCGACACTCGCGTCGACGAGCGCACCGAGCCCGGCGAGGTCCAGCATCCAGGACGTGCTGGAACTGGCCGAAACAACACATCGCCCCAATCCTGCGTGGCCAGCGGCCTGGAGATACCGACGCGCTCCAGGAAGTGCGGTCGAGCCGCGCTCGCGCAGTCCTCGCGCGAGCGCGGCCCCCTTGCGTCTCGCAAGCCCGTACGCGCTCTCGGCGTCGGGCGGGTCGTTGAACCGTCCCTCGGGCAGGCGGATTCCGCGGCTCTCGAGAAAGGCGTGGACGCCCTCGAGCCTCGGCCGGCCGTCGAAGTACGCGCGGTAGTCCCCTTCGCGGTCGAACGGGATGAAGTGCCAGCCCGCTTTCTCGCTGAACCGGAAGAGGAACTCGTCGAGCACTGCGCCCCAGGCCCAGGCGTGCAGGATGCCGCTGTCGGTGAGGACGCCGTCGAGGTCGAACAGGCACGCGGTGACGGTGCTCGTCAGGCCGAGCATGTCGCTTCTGACGGGCACGGGCGACAACCACGGTAGAGGGTGCACGGCCGCCACGCGCGCGAGCCGCGCAAGGGCATTTGCGGTGTCGAGGCGCTCCTCGACGAGTCGGGCCCTTCGCCGGCCAAGCTCCCCGGGCGGCAGCGACTCGGCGGCGGCGCCCAGCGCCGCCTCGGCTGCGTCGAACGCCAACTGCCACTGCGAGCTGACCGACTCCAGCTCGAGCGGTTGCGACTCCGGCACGACCACGCCGGTCTCGACCGCCGGAAAGTTGTCCGTCCTCATCTGCGTCCTGAGGCGCCGCACCCGCCGGGGTCCAGTGTGATGGCGGCTGCGGCCGCGCGCTTGAGCTAGTGCCGGGGGTGTCATTCTGCCGTCAGGATCGCTCTCCTGGTCGGCACGCGCATCCGGAGTTCGGCGCGAGGAGATTGCGGCGGTCTACCGAGCGGAATACGGGCCTTCCTGGGCTCGCCGCGCTCGTATGATCGCCGCGTGGTGAGCGCCGACGAGCTGCGGGCGGTGATGCGGCGGGTTCCCTCCGGTGTCGCGGTCGTCACCGTCGATGTCGACAGCCAGCGTCTCGGTCTCACCGTGGCTTCGCTCGTCTCGCTCTCGCTGGAGCCGCCGCTCGTCGGCTTTGCGATTCGGCGCGACGCCGCGCTGCACGAGCTGCTCCGAGAAACCGAAGAGCTCGCCGTGAGCGTCCTCGCCGCGGGCCAAGAGCACCTCGCCCAGCACTTCGCCCGCGGCGTCCCCCCGATCGCGTTGTGGGAGCGCATCCCCCTGCGAGACGTCCACGAAGGCCCGCCTCAGCTCGACGGCGCCGTGGCCTGGCTTCGGTGTCGTCTCACGGAAGAGCATCCAACCGGCGACCACACGTTCTTCGTCACGACAGTGGAAGCCGCGGAGCCAGGGCCGCCGGACGCCCGCCCGCTCCTCTTCCACGGCCAGGCATACGCCGCGCTGTGATCGAGGCCGTCGTCTTCGACCTGGACGGCGTCCTGCTCGACTCCGAGCAGCTCTGGGACGCCGCCCGCGAACAACTCGCGCGGGAGCGCGGCGGCCGCTGGCACGACAGCGCCCAGCGCGACATGATGGGCATGAGCTCGCGCGAGTGGTCGCGCTACATGCACGACACGATCGGCCTCGCCGAGCCGCCCGAGGAGATCAACTGCGAGGTGGTGCAGCGGCTGGCGGACCTCTACCGGCTGCGGCTCCCCGTGATCCCGGGCGCACGCGAGGCCGTCGAGCGGCTGGCGGCCCGCTGGCCGCTCGGCGTCGCGTCCTCGTCGAACCGGGAGCTGATCGACCTCGTGCTCGAGCTACTCGGGGTGCAGCACCTGTTCAAGGCAACCGTCTCGTCCGAGGAGGTCGCCCGCGGCAAGCCTGCACCCGACGTGTACCTCGAGGCCGCGCGGCGACTCGGCGCCGACCCGGCCCGCGCCGCGGCCGTCGAGGACTCGCAGAACGGGATCCTCGCCGCACAAGCCGCCGGCATGCGAGTGATCGCGATTCCCAACCGGCACTTTCCGCCGGACGAGCAGGCGCTCGCGGAGGCGGACGTCGTGCTCGACTCGCTGGCGGGGCTGACCGCCGAAGCGGTCGAGCCCCGCTAGCGAGACCGAGCTTCTAGCTCAACGCCTGTTGAAGGTCGCGGTGACCGCGTGATCGGTCGTCATCGTGAGGACGCAGCTCCCCGTACCGGAGCAGTGGCCCGTCCAGCCGACGAAGCGGTTTCTTCCGCTGCGCCTCGCCGTCAGCGTCACCGTCGTGCCGTCGGCGAACGTCGCCACGCACGTGGAGCCGCAGTTGATCCCGGCCGGTGAGCTGGTCACCGTGCCCGAGCCGGTTCCCGCCTTGGTCACGGTCAGCGTGTGCGTCGGCGGAGGAGGCGGCGGCGGCGGAGGTGGCGGCGGAGGCGGCGGGGGCCCTCCGCAAGACGGGAACTTGAAGCTCCCGATCCGCGTCCGCCAGTTGAAGCCGCTCGTGGTCGAGTAGTACTCGTTCGTGTACCAGAAGGTGCAGTCGTCGACCGGGTCGATGGTCAGGTCGCTGTAG
>JBKPAM010000018.1:0-29448 GCA_046726435.1 Actinomycetota bacterium | reverse complement strand
TGTTCGAGTACGGCATGTCGAACGCGTCGGCCTCGCGCACGATGCGCGCGGACAACTACGCCCTTTCCGAGGAGACCAAGCGCCTGCGCGACCAGGAGCAGGCCAGGTTGACCGACGAGGCGTACGCGGACGCGATCCAACGGCTGCGGAAGCACCGGTCGGTGCTCGACGGCATCGCGACGGCGCTGCTCGAGAAGGAGACGCTGCAGAAGGACGAGCTCGACGAGCTGCTGGCCGGCGTCGAGCCCGAGCTGCGCTCCGCCGAGACGGTGGGCACCGTCCGAGTGGTGGCAGCCGACTCGTAGCGACCGGATAGCATCGCCCGCGTGGAGGCCCATGGGATTCACCACCTCGGAGTCGCGGTCGAGGACCTCGACACCGCGCTCGATACCTACGAGCGGCTGTTCGGTGCGGAGCTCGAGCAGCGCGAGACCGTCGCCGACCAGGGTGTCGAGGCAGCTTCGCTGCGGATCGGCACCGGCCGGGTCGAGCTGCTCGCGGCGCTCGAGGACGACACGCCGGTGGGAAGGTTCCTCGCCAACCGCGGTCCCGGGATGCATCACGTCGCCTACGAGGTCGACGACGTCGGGCAGGCGCTCGGCGAGCTCGCTGCCGAAGGCGCGGAGCTGATCGACGAGCAGCCGCGGCGGGGGCTCTTCGGTCTTCAGGTCGCATTCGTCCACCCGGACGCCGTCCACGGCGTCCTCGCGGAGATCGTGAGCGGTGGCTGAGGAGCGCGTCCGGGTCGAGATCGGCTTCGACGGGGGCCAGATCATGGGCGCCTACGTGGAGCTCGGCGCCGCCGACCAGCTCGAAGAGGCACTCGATGAGGGGCGCGACGGCTCACTCGCGCTCGAGGCAGAGGACGGCCGCTACACCGTCTCCCTGCGCCGCGTGGTCTACGTCAAGCGCTTCACCCGCGAGGGTCGCGTCGGATTCAGCTCTGCCTAAGGGACCCTCGGCGCGTTTACGGGTTCGCCGGGGCCGGGCAAACATCGCAAAGTGAGCTCTCCTGTCGTCGCACCGGCCGACGACCTGCGCCGTCTGGTCGAGGTCGCCCAGCGGGGCGACCGCGATGCGCTGGAGTCGCTCTACCTGCTTCACTTCGACCGCATCTACAGCTACCTGCACATGAGCGTCGGCAACCGGCACGACGCCGAGGACCTGACGACGCAGACCTTCCTCAGGATGCTCGAGGCGATCGGGCGCTTCCGCTGGCGCTCGGCGCCGTTCTCGGCGTGGCTGTTCCGGATCGCCCACAACCTCGCGATGGACCATTTCCGGGCGACGCGCCGCTGGCAGCCCGAGGAGGAGGTGCCCGAGCCGGAGGGTGCGGCGGAGGCGTCCGCGGAGGAGGCGGCGCTCGCGTCGATCGGTCGGCGGAGCATGCTTGACCTGATCGAGAAGCTCTCAGTCGATCAGCAGCAGGTGCTCATGCTGAAGTTCGTCTTCGGCTTCTCGAACCGCGAGGCGGGGACGATCCTCGAGAAGTCGGAGGGTGCGGTGAAGTCGCTTCAGCACCGCGCGCTCGCCTCCCTTCAGAAGCAGCTCACGCAAGACTAGGGCATGCTCGAAACGGGAATCGTCGGCCTGCCCGCCGCGGGCAAGACCACGCTGTTCAACGTGCTCACGCGCGCGGGCGTCGGGCCGGACTTCGGCAAGGAGCACATCGGGATGGCGCCGATCGCCGACGAGCGGCTCGGGCAGATCGCCGCCGTGGTCTCGTCGGCAAAGACCACGCCTGCCGCCGCTCGCGTCGTCGACGTTCCGGGGACCGGGCCGCAGCTGCTCGGAAACCTGCGTCGCGTCGACGCGCTGCTCGCCGTCGCGGACGGATTCTCCGCGGGTGCCGACCCAGAGGGAGACCTCGAGCGGCTCGAGCTGGAGCTGCTCGTCGCCGACCGCGACCACGCCGAGCGCCGTCTCGAGCGGGTGTCCAAGCAGGCGAAGTCGGGTGACCCGAAGCTTCGAGCGGAGGTCTCGGAGTTGGAGCGCGTGTTGGCACATCTGGACGGCGGCCGGTCGCTGCGCGTCTGGGAAGGGGAGCTACCGCCCGACCTCGAGCCCCTGACGACCAAGCCCGTGGTCGCGGTCGTGAATGGTGTCGGCGGCATCGATCTGAAGCTCGAGGCCGAGCTGGCCGAGCTGCCGGACGAGGAGGCTGCCGAGTTCCGCGAAGGGCCGTCGGCCCTCGAGGAGGTTGTGCGGCGGCTGTTCGAGGCGCTCGGCCTGATCACGTTCTTCACCGCGGGCGAGAAGGAGGCTCGCGGCTGGACGCTGCGCGGCGGCCAGACGGCGCTCGAGGCGGCGGCGTCGATCCACACCGACATGGCGCGAGGCTTCATCCGCTGCGAGGTCGTGCGCTGGGACGACTTGGTCGAGAGCGGCGGCTACGCGGGGGCCGCCCGCCGGGGGCTGCAGCGGCTGGAGGGCAAGACCTACGAGGTCCAGGACGGCGACGTGCTGACGGTCCGCTTCAACGTCTGAGCCATGGCGGCGCGCACGAGCGCTTTTCGCCACCAAATCGCCGGGCTCTCCAGGTTCACGCGCGCGCGGCCCCACCCGGGTGGGGAGGAAAGGTCCACCCGCCGCCCGCTGAGAGCGTAACGGCCTAGGTGTTACGTGTCTTGCGCGGGGTTGTGCCGAGTTTGTGACTTTCGGTCGGCCTCGGGCAGGCCCGGCTCCCGCGGCTACTCGACCGGTTTCGTGGCGGCCGCGGCGTCGAGCTGGTTCGCGTGGTACATCACAGCTGCCTCAGCGGTTCGCGCGGCCCTCGCCTCGTGGTGCACGGCCACGGCGTGCAGCAGCTCGGCCCGCACCTCCGCCTCCAGGGCGGCCGCCCGCGCCTCGATCAACCGCAAGCCGAGATGAACATGGCCGAGCAGCCGTCCCTCCGCGGTTGTCCGAAACGTCGGGCCCCGCTCCAGCTCGACGGTCCTGCCGACATCGTGGAGCAACGCAGCCGCGAGCACCAGGTCGGAGCGGAGCCGGGGATGGAGCTGCGACGCTTCGCGGCAGAGCGTCGCCACCCCCACCGTGTGCTCGAGCAACCCGCCCGCGTACGCGTGGTGTGTCTCCGCGGCAGGCAGCGCGCGCAAGGCCACCCGCACCTCGTCGTCGTCAACGAACCGCGCGACCGTCGCGCGCAGTCCGGGGTGCGCGATCTCGGCCGCAAGGAACTCCAGGAAGCCGTCCAGCTCGGCCGCATCCCGCCGCATGGCCGGCGCCATCGCGGCCGGGTCCGCCTCGTCGGCGGTCTCCAGCGAGCGCACCTCGAGCTGCAGCCGGTCCCGGAACCGCTCGACCCGCCCGAGCACCCGGACGGCGTCTCCCTCGTCGAAGCGCGAGTCCAGCAGCTCCACGTCGGACCACACGCGCGCCTCGATGCGACCGCTCGGATCGACGAGCTCCAGGGCGAGGTAGGGCGACCCTGTCCGGGTCCGTCGCCGCTCCTTCTTCGCGACCGCGTAGACGCCCTCCACGACCCGGTCTTCCGCGAGCGAGGCGATCGCCGACACGCGCCGAGTCTAGGCCGGAACACGGATGGTACGCTCCGGCCCCGTGGCCGAGGTGCAGCCGTTCCGGGCCGTCCGTTACGGCGCGAGCGCCGGGCCCCTCGACCGCCTCGTCGCGCCTCCCTACGACGTCGTCACACCGACGGAGCGAGACGAGCTGGCGGCGCGCAGCCCGCACAACGTCGTCAACCTGACGCTGCCCGTCGACGAGGCCGAGGCCGGCACGCTCTGGCGCGACTGGCGCGCCGACGGCACGCTGGTCGACGAGGACGAGCCAGGCTTCTGGTGGCTCTCGCAGGACTACGTCGGCCCGGACGACGTCGCTCGTACGCGGGAAGGCATCGTCGCCGCGCTCCGAGCCGAGCCGTACGAGAGCCGCGTTGTCCTCCCACACGAGCGCACGCACCGAGGTCCCAAGGAAGGCCGTCTCCGTCTCCTGCGGGAGGTCGGCGCGGAGCTCGAGCCGCTGTTCTTCCTGTACGAGGGCGCGCCGCCCGCAAGCAGGCCCGCCGGCGACCCGGACCTCGAGATCGAGGCCGTCCGCCTCTGGCGGCTCCCGCCGAACGGAATCGCAGATTCGTTCGCAGCAAGACAGCTCCTGATCGCCGACGGGCACCACCGCTACGAGACCGCGCTCGCCTACCACGACGAGACCGGAACCACTCAGAGCGGGTACGTCCTCGCGGTTCTCGTGAGCCTGGACGATCCCGGCCTGATGATCTTCCCCACGCACCGGGTCTTCGAGCGCGAGCCCGGCGAGCACCTGCCGACGGAAGAGGAGATCCCGAACCCGGAAGCGGCGCTGAGCGCGCTCGGGGACGTGCCGGCCGATCGCGCCGCCGCGGTGCTCTATCGCGACGGCCGCGCCGAGCTCGCCGTCGACGGAAAGGAGCTGGACGTGCGGCTTGTCGACCGCCTCGGGCACGAAGGGATCAGCTACACGCCCGACTGGCGAGAGGCCGTCCGAGCCGTTGACGCGGGCGAGGCCGAGGTCGCGGTCCTCATGCGCCCCACGAGGATCGAGGACGTCTTCGCCGTCGCACAGCGAGGCGAGACGATGCCGCAGAAGAGCACGTACTTCTACCCGAAGCTCGTCAGCGGCCTGCTGTTCCTCCCCTTGCCCCTTGACTGATTGGCTCGAGGCCTGCCGCGGCGCGGTCGAGGACGTCCGTGGCGTGCTCGCCGAGCTCCCGACCCGCGCCGAGCGCGAGCCCGTGGTCGGCGACGGCGAGGGCGGTGACGAGACCACCGCCGTCGATGCTGCGGCCGAGCGCGTGATCCTCGAACGCCTGCGCGGCATCGAAGGCACGACGATCGTGTCCGAGGAGGTCGGCGTGCTGGGAGACGGGCCGCTGCGAATCGTCGTCGATCCGATCGACGGGTCGCTGAACGCGAAGCGCGGCATCCCGTTCTTCTCCGTCTCGATCGCCGTCGCGGAGGGCGACACGATGGACGACGTCGTCTTCGGCTACGTCTACGACTTCGGCAGCGGCGAGGAGTGGCTCGCAGAGCAGGGCAAGGGAGCGCTGCTGAACGGCGCCGGGCTCGGCGCGACGCTGCCCAAGGAGGAGCTCGAGATCCTCTCGTTCGAGGCCACGCTCACCTCGAGCGTCGCGGAGAAGGCGGCATCCGTCGTCGGCCTTGCCTACCGACTGAGGATCATGGGCTCGCTTGCGCTGTCGCTCTGCCACCTGGCAGCCGGCCGCGTCGACGCGGTGTGCTCGCTCAAGCCGGCCCGCTCCGTCGACATCGCCGCGGCGCAGCTCCTGGTCCGTGAGCGCGGCCTCACGATCGAGCTTCCGGAGGCCCCACCGCTCGGCGCGGCGCCGCTCGACATCGAGGGCCGGTCGCGCGTGGTGGCCGGCGCGACGCCCGAGGTCTGCGACCGTCTCTTCGCCGCGCTCTCGCGGTGAAGCCGGTCCGCATCGGGTGCTCGGGCTGGAACTACCAGCACTGGCGGAACGGCGTCTTCTACCCGCCGCGCCTGCCGCCGCGGCGCTGGCTCGACTTCTACGCGCGCCACTTCGACACCGTCGAGGTCAACTCGACCTTCTACCGCCTGCCGCGTGAGAGCGCCGCCGCGAACTGGGTGCGCGAGAGCCCGCCGGGCTTCCTCCTCACCGTGAAGATGAGCCGCTACGCGACGCACATCAAGCGGTTGCGAGACCTGCCTCCCAGCATCGCGCTCTTCTACGAGCGGATCAGGCCGCTCGAAAGCTCGCGCAAGCTCGGGCCGGTCCTCTGGCAGCTGCCGCCGGACTTCCGCCGCGACGACGAGCGCCTGAGCGGCGCGCTCGAGCAGCTCCCCGCCGGCCGCCACTGCTTCGAGTTCCGACACGAGAGCTGGTTCGCCGACGAGGTCTACGAGCTGCTCAGGCGGCACGGTGTGGCGCTCGTGATCGGCGACGACCCGCGCCGCCCGTTCCAGGAGCACACCTTCACGGCCGACTGGACGTTCATCCGCTTCCATCACGGCACGCGCGGCCGCGAGTCGAACTACTCCCGGAGCGAGCTCGAGGAGTGGGCGCAGCGGATCGCGGCCTGGGCCCGCGAGGTCGAGGTGCTCGCGTACTTCAACAACGACCGGCGCGGCTTCGCCCCCAGGAACGCGCTCGAGCTGCGGAAGCTGCTGGAGCGCTAGCTGACCAACGCGTGAGCGCCGGCCTCGACCTGCTGCTTAGCGGGCTCGAGGAGCGCCTCGCTGACTAGCATCGTCATGTGCGGCCTTTGAGCGCGGCAGCCTTGCTCGTGGCGCTCGCCGGGTGCGGCGGGCACGGCGCCGCGACGACGGCTCGCTCCACGCCGAAGCCGGCGCCGAAGTTCCGCGTGCAGCTGACCGGCCAGTCGCATCACCCGCGCGTCGGGAAGAAGTGGAGCTACCAGGTCCGGGTCACCAATGCGGCCGGGAAGGCGATTCCGTTCCGCGTGCACCTGCAATTCCTCTTCTCCGGCGTCCCGGTCGGCCAGGTGGGGCGCCACCGTGTTCCGAGCGGCGTCTGGCGCGAGACCTTCGGTGTTCCCGGCAACCCGGCGTTTCCCGCTCGGGCGCGGGGCCAGCCGCTCGTGCTGCAGGCGGTCGTGACCGCGCTCGGCGAGACTCGCAAGGCGAACTGGTCGATCGTGGTCCGTCCGTGAGCGGCGCGGAGGTGGTGGTCGAGCGGGTCGCGAAGGCCTTCGAAGGCGGGCGGATCCAGGCGCTGGAGGAGGTCTCGCTGCGGCTCGACCCGGGCGAGCTGGTCGCGCTGACGGGGCCGTCGGGCTCCGGCAAGAGCACGCTGCTGAACCTGATCGGCGCGCTCGACGCGCCGGACGGGGGCTCGATCCTGATCGACCGGCGGCCACTGGGGGAGCAGGACGCGACCAAATACCGCGCGGCCACGGTGGGCTTCGTCTTTCAGGCCCACAACCTGATTCCGGTGCTCACCGCTTCCGAGAATGTGCAGGTCGCGATGATCGGCCACGGCATCGGCCGGGCCGAACGGCGGCGACGGGCGGAGGAACTGCTCGCCGAGGTCGGCCTCGCGCGGCGCGTGCAGGCGCATCCGCCGGTTCTGTCGGGCGGCGAGCGGCAGCGGGTGGCGATAGCGCGGGCGCTCGCGAACGATCCGCGCCTGCTGCTGGCCGACGAGCCAACCGGGGCGCTCGACTCCGAGACCGGGGAACAGATCCTGGCGCTGCTGCTCGGCCTGCGCAAACGGCGCGGGATGACGATCCTGCTCGTCACCAACGACCGCGAGGTCGCGGAGCGCGCCGACCGTGTGGTCGAGCTGCGCGACGGGCGCCTACTCGCGCCGGAGCGCCTCGATGGGCGTTAGGCGCGTGGCCCGCCAGGTCGGGTAGACGGCGCCGATCAGCCCGACGCCGAGAGCGAAGGCGAGCCCCCAGGCGAACACCCCCGCGGTGAAGTCCGGCTCGAGCAGGCTCGAAGCGTCGCCGCCCGAGGTGAACAGCTCCGCGGCCGCGTAGCCGAGCGCGAGCCCGACCGCGAGCGCCAGCAAGCAAATCGCCAGCGCCTCGCTGACCAGCAGCGCGCCGATCCGGAACGACGGCCAGCCCACTGCGCGCAGGATCCCGATCTCGCGCACCCGTTCGAAGACGGACATCGCCATCGTGTTCGTGACGGCGATGCCGCCGACGATCAGGGCGAGGAGGGACACGATCCATCCGGTCGTGAAGACGAGCCGCGAGCTGGTGTCGATCCGCACCGCCTGGCCGGGCTCCGTCACCGCAACCGTGTTCGGGAAGTCCCGCTGGATCCGGCTCGCCACCTCCTTCGGCCGCGCGGCGGGGTCGACGGTGATCCCGAACGTGGTCACCTCGTGTGGGCGCGCCGCGAGCCGCTGCACCGCCGCGAGCGGCAGGACGGCGCCGTTGTCGACGAACGGGTTCCCCGAGTGGAAGATGCCTGCGATGCGGAACGCGCGCCTCCCGAGCCCGAGGCGGCCGCCCGCGTCCAGCCCGAGCCTTCCGGCTGCCCCGTCTCCGACGAGCGCCTCCTCACGGCGCGCAAGGGTTCCCTTCATTACGACCATGCGCCGCGCTGGAAAGCCGCCCGGCTCGTACCCGAAGACGAGCAGCGACTTCGTGTTGAAGAGAACGATCGGCGCGACTGCCGCGACTCCGCGCTCGCGCGTCAGCGGCCCTACGAGGCTCTCCGGGAGCAGCGAGCGGGTCAGGTCCGACGTTCCGGCCTGGAAGACGCCGAAGTCGGAGCGGCCGATGTGGATGAGGTCGTCCGCAGTGCGTTTCGCGCCGTTGGCGATCGAGAGCAATGCCACGATCAGGCCCACCCCGAGCGCCACTCCGGCCGCGGTGAGCGCAGTGCGCACGGGTCGCCGCAGCAGGTTCCGCCGGACGAGCCCGAGCCAGGTCACGCAGAGTATCTTGGCTTCGGTACGCTCGGTCTGCGATGGAACCTTCGCGCGAGGAGATTCTGAAGGCGCTCGAGCAGGTCATCGACCCGGAGCTGAAGCGCAACGTGGTCGAGCTCGACATGGTGCGCAACGTGCGTATCGAGGGCGGCGACGTCACGGTCGGCATCGCCCTGACGGTGGCCGGCTGCCCGCTACGGGCGAGCTTCGAGGAGCAGGTCGGGAGGGCTCTCGCGCCGGTCGAGGGCGTCCAGCGCGTGTCGCTCGAGTTCGGCGTGATGACTCCCGAGGAACGCAGCGCCCTGACGGCGCGCCTCCGCGGGTCCGTGACCGAGCGCACGAAGGGGATCCAGCTCGACCGCACGACTCGCGTGATCGCGGTCGCGAGCGGGAAGGGCGGCGTCGGCAAGTCGACGCTCTCCGCGAACCTTGCGGCCGCCCTCGACCGGCTCGGCCAGCGCACCGGGATCCTCGACGCAGACGTCTACGGCCACTCGATCCCGCACCTGCTCGGCATCCACCAGAAGCCGGTCGCCGTCGATCGCATGATCGTGCCGCCGGTTCGGGGAGAGCTGAAGCTGATGTCGATCGGCTTCTTCCTCGAAGGGAACGAGCCCGTGATGTGGCGCGGCCCGATGCTGCACCGCGCGCTCGAGCAGTTCCTCACCGACGTGCACTGGGGCGAGCTCGACACGCTAGTCGTCGACATGCCTCCGGGGACCGGCGACGTCTCGATCTCCCTCGGCCAGCTGCTGCCGCGCGCGGAGGCCGTGATCGTGACGACGCCCCAGCCGCTCGCCCAGGAGGTCGCCGCCCGCGCCGCGCTGATGGCGCGCAAGACGAACATGCGCCTGCTCGGCGTGGTCGAGAACATGAGCGGCGAGACCTTCGGCAAGGGCGGCGGCGAGAAGCTCGCGGACGAGCTCGAGGTGCCGCTGCTGGGCCGCATCCCGCTGGCTGCACGCTTGCGCGAGTCAGGCGACGAAGGCGTGCCGCTCGTGGAGAGTGACCCCAGTTCCGAGGCCGCCCAGGCGATCACAGAGCTCGCCGAGGCGATCGTCGCCACGAAGCGCGAGCAAGGCATCGGGATCGTGAAGTCCCTGCCGGTCCTGTCCTAGGCGCTCTTCAGGTACCCGGTCCGCCGCAGGAAGGTGCGCAGGCGGCTCTCGAACCGCACCCGCGGCAGCTCACCGTGGATGCGGCCGCGGCGAGAGAGGCGGTCGATCGTCCGGAACGCGGTCGGCCAGCGGCTCAGCATGCACTGGTCGGCGGCCCACGCGGCGATGATCCCCTGGTTGCTCCGCCCGGCGCGCCGACCCATTGCCTCGTGCCAGAGCGCCGTCGCGTCGCGCCTGATCTCGCTCGGGTAGGCGGTCGTCTCGACCTTCGTCAGCCCGTGCTCGTAGGTGAGGATGTGCACGGGCCAGCGCGAGTCCGCGAAGCTCCCGAAGGCGTAGGAGAAGCGGTTGTCGCGGGTCACGAGCTCCTGCTTGCCGTTGTGGTCGAGATCGGCCAGCACGTAGCTGAAGTCGCCCCACACGTGGACGGCTGCCCGGTAACGCTCCACGACAGGCACGTACCGGTAGATCTGTGTGTACCAGCAGCAATGCGCGCCTCCCCAGTAGAGGTCGAGCAGCACCTCGGGCTCACCGTCACCGTCGAGGTCGCTGATCGAGACGGAGCGGCGGTGGGAGAAGAAGTTGGCCGGCTGCGCGTTCAGCCCGCCGTCGGGCGGTCGCCGCAACAGCGCCGCGAAGGCGACCGTCCCGGAGCGGCGGATCGTCACGTGCTGCTTCGTGAACCTGAACTTCGCAGGGTTGTACGAGTAGGTGAAGACGGCCTGCACGGCTCCCGCCCGCGCGCGCTCGATGTGCGGCCTGGGCGCCGCCGCGGCGGTTGCCGCGCAAACGAGCCAGACGGCGACGGCGAGCGTGAACGCGGCCTTCACCCGGCGCGTTATAACGGCGAAAGCCGAAGGGCGCCACGTTGGGCGCCCTCCGTGTTTCAGCGGACCCCGGGGCATCCGCTAAGGAGCCCTCGCTGAAACTAGGTGATGAGACGACGAACCAGCGCCCCACGGCTGTTGAAGTCCGTAAGGATTTCGTGAAGTGCGTGACGATGACGTGCTCGAGACACTGAAAGGGCTTGGTTTCGGGGCGGCCGACGCGCGCACGCTCGCGGACCACTTTCTGGACGCAGAGCGGCGTGGGAAGCGCGGCCACGGGCTCTCGCGGGTCGAGTGGCTCGCGGGCCGGCCGTTCGCTCTGAATCCCGCAGCGCGGTCGCAGCGCGTGGTGCATGAGCCGGGCTACGAGCGCTGGGACGGCAACGGCGCGCTCGGGTACCTGACGCTTGCCGCGATCGTCGAGGCCCAGCTGGCGGAGCCCCCGTCGCACGCCCGGCTCGTCGTGGCGCAGCGCTGCTTCCCGACCGGAGTGCTCGGCTACTGGGCTCGCCGGCTCGCCGAAGGCGGGTTGGTCGCTGCGCTCACGGCCACGTCGCCTCCGCGGCTCGGCCACCCTGACGGCGGGCCGAAGCTCGCCGGCACGAATCCGCTCGCGATCGGAATCCCGAGCTCTGAGGGCGAGCCGCTCGTGAGCGACGTCTCGATGGGCCGCGTGACCTACGGCGAGGTGCTCGCGGGCGAGGCCGACGCAGAGGAGCTCGTCCCGTTCGGCGGCGAGCAGTCCCACAAGGCCTTCGGGCTCGCGGTGGGTCTGCAGCTGCTGGTCGACTCGCTCGTGGCCGAGCCGGGGCACGGGGCGGCGCTGCTCGTCGCTCGGCCCGAGGCCGACCCGCTGCCGGCGCTTCGAGCCCGAGCTGCCGGCCTGCGCCTCCCCGGTGATCGCTAAGGCGTCGCTTGCGATGCCGTCTCAGGACGCGTGGGCTTTGCCCGCGCGTCCCTCTGAAACGACCGGTCGACGCGTTGGATCATGTCGCGACGATCTCTCGGAATCGGTCGTCGTCCTTCAGGGCCTCGAAGTCCTCGTCCTCGGGCGCGTACTTCGCCACCACTTCGCGGTCGAGCTCCGCGGCGCGCTCGAGCTGCTCGAGCGCCGCGTCGTGGTTCCCGAGGCGGGCCTCCACGCAGGCCAGGTTGTACGGGCCCTGCCAGGCGCCTGGGTTGGCATCGATTCCGGCCTGGATCTCGCGACGCGCGCCCTCCTCGTCGCCCTGGTCGAGCAGCGAGACCCCGGCGAAGACCCACTCCCAGCCGGACGGCTGGAAGACCTCGCCCGGCTTGGCGCCGATCCCGAGCACCGTCGTCCTCGGCTCGGCGGCGACGGCTCCGCGCAGCGTGCCCGGCGGGCAGTGGACGAGCGTGCCGGCGGGCGCGTCGTGGTCCTCGCCGTCGACCATGAAGGACGCGCGTCCGCTGACCACGACGTAGAGCTCCTCGTGGCCGCCCTCTTCGCGGTGCTCCTCGACCACCCGCTGGCCGGCCTCCTCGGCGGTGTACGCGTTGACGCCGAACGCCTTGATGTCGAAGTAGCGCCGGATGGGCCTCCACGTGAGGCCGTCCTGGCCGGAGATCTGGTAGCGCTCGAGGTCGTCGATCCGCGCGATGCGTCCGCTCACGTCTGCCTCCTCAGCTCCTCGAGCACGACGGGATCGACGTGCTCGACACCGTCAACGCGCTCCTCGAGGTTCTCGTTCCCGGCCCAGGTGAAGAAGGCCTCGCCGAGCTCGCCCTCGTACCCGAGCCGCGCCAGCCGGCCGCGGAGCTCCTCCGCCAGCGGGTCGTCGACCTCGAGCCACTCCTCCCGCGGCGTCTTGCCGAAGATCGCCTGGTGCATGACGTAGATCCGCCGCAGCTCGTCGAGGGGCCCCGCGTGCTCGTCGACGCGCAGGTCGACCACGCTGTCCGAGAGGCCCGCGTAGCCGCCTTCGCGCTCGACCACGAGCAGCGCCGAGGACTGCTGTCCCCGCCGGTCGCCGCCGGCTGCCTGCGCCGCATCGAGGCAGTCGAGCAGCCGTTCCGCCAGCGGCGCGTCGTCGGTTCGCTCGAAGGTCTCCGCGATCGCGTCGACGGTCGCGGCCGAGACGAGGATGTTCCCCTGCGCCGCGTAGCACGGGCCGGTCCGCCCGCCGGCCCACTCCATGCACTCCGAGCCCGTGTAGCTCGCACTCCCGCCGTCTCGGTCGACGACTCCCAGCTGCCGGTGATCGCGGCCCTCGTCGGCATCGGTGAGCCGCTGGACGACCTCGTCGGCGCTCAGGCCCTCGCGAAGCAGTGCCAGCCCGTCGGGGCCGTAACGCGGGTTGGCGTACGCCTGCGTGGCCACCGCGCCGGCCTGCGGCTCCGCCCAGGTGACGACCGAGCCGACGCCGAGGAACTTCGACTGCGTGGCGACGCCCCACTGCTGCGCCTCGAGGTCGCAGGCGGCGATCGAGTAGGTCGCGACTAAGGCGCCGACTTGGCGGCGCCGACCATGGAGGCCGCGCGGGCTTTGCCCGTGCGGCCGTTTCTCATCGCCGACTTGGCGGCGCCGACCATGGAGGCCGCGCGGGCTTTGCCCGTGCGGCCGTTTCTCATCCATAGGTCAACTCTGTGAGATCGAGCTCCAGGAGCTCGCGCTTCGACTCGGGAACGAGCACCGATGCCACCTCCGGTCGGGCAAGTGCCGCCTTCACAGCATCCGGCGAGTCCGCCCGTACGACGACGGGCCGCCCGAGCTCGTGCGCCAACCTGAGCGCTGCTTCATCGGAGACGTCGTCGAGCACGAGGGCATCGCCCAGCTCCAGGTCGCCTTCGACCGCGATCTCCGGGACCGTCCGCCCCGTAGCCCCGAACCAGCGCTCTCTCAAACGGTCACTGTCTCCCCGGGCTCGACCACGATCAGCTCGACGTCTCCGGGCGCGGTCTCCCGCAGCTCGTCCGGGGTCCCTGCGAGCAGCGGGAAGGTGCCGTAGTGGCACGGGATGCAGCGCTTCGTCCCCAGCAGCTCGAGGGCGACGCCGGCCTCACGCGGGTCCATCGTGAAGTGCCCGCCGATCGGCAGCACCGCCACGTCGGGCGAATAGATCCGTCCGATCAGCTGCATGTCGCCGAAGACGCAGGTGTCACCGGCGAAATAGATCTTCGTGCCGTTCTCCAGCTCCATCACGATCCCAGCGGCCTCGCCCAGGTAGTCCCCGTCGTCCGAACCGCTCGAGTGGAAGGCGTTCACGAGCGTGAACCTAACTCCGGCGGCCTCGACGGTGCCGCCCTTGTTCGAGCCTGGCACCGGTCCCACCTCGACTCCCTTGCCTCCGAGCCAGCCCTTCAGCTCCACGTTGGCCACGATCTCGGGCTCGAACCGCTTGGCCAGCTCCACCGTCTCGCCCACGTGATCGCTGTGACCGTGCGTGAGCGCGATGACGTCGGCTCGCTCCGGTTCCTTCTCGGAGTCGGGGCACTTTGGGTTGCTGAGCCAGGGGTCGACGTAGATCCGCTTGCCGCCCGGCGAGTCCACGCGGAAGCTCGCGTGACCCAGCCAGGTCACCGATACATCGGCCATTCGCGCTCCTTTCTCGCGGGAGCCGGGAGGGTAACGAAGGACCGTCCGGCCCAACGCCGAAGCTTTCGGGATGGCACGCCGAGTAGTGCCCGTCGTGCTCGTGATCGCGGCAGCGGCCGCCGACGGCGCGGGGGCGCACAGGCTCGCGTTCTACGCGCTCCTACTGGCGGTGGCGCCCGCCGCGATCACCGCGCTCGAGGTCTTCGGGCGCGTGCTCGACGGTGCCTCCGACCACCTGCACGCGCTGCTGTGGACGCTGGTGCTGGGGCTGCTCGTGACCGGCACGGCGGTGCGTGCACCTCTGGTGACCGAGGGAGCCGTGCCGACGCTCGCCCGCTCGTCGCTCCTCGCCTGCCTGGTCGTGTTCTGTGTGCAGGCCGGCGTCGCCGTTGCAACAGAGGTGCGCGCTCGTTAAGGAGGGCTTGACGAAACGACGGCTGTGCCGCCGCGCCGCGCTGCTCGCCCCGAGGCGGCGTCCTCAGTCGCGCCCGTACCTTGCAGGTACGAACGCTCCCTGCGGCCTTGCCTCGGAACGAGCATCGCACCCCGGCGACGAGCGACGTTCCGTCAATCCCTCCTAGCTAGAACGGCAGCGCCGCGGTGGCGTGCTTCGCGGCTTCGATCAGCGGCTGAACGGCGAAGAAGCTGCCGACGGTGACGACGAGTGCCGCCGCGACGGCGGTCTGCAGAACGAGCTCCCGCGGCGGCGAGCCGCCCGCCACCAGAGCCAGGCGCAGCTCCTCCGATGGGCGCATGTACATCGCCAGGATCACGCCGAGGTAGTAGTAGAGGCTCACCGCCGTGGCGACGACGCCGACGATCACGAGCCAGGTCCAACCGTGCTCGTATGCCGCGGAGAAGACGTAGAACTTGCCCACGAAGCCGCCGGTCAGCGGGAAGCCCGCGAAGCCGAGCATGAAGGCGGTCATCGCGCCGCCGAGCAGCGGCCGCTCCCACCCGAAGCCCGCAAGGTTGTCGAAGGTGACCGGGCGGTTCAGCTCCCGCTCGCGCGCGGCCACCACCGCGAACGCCCCGACCGACATCGCCGAGTACGGGATCAGGTAGTAGAGGAGGGCCCGGCTGCCGAGCGGGTTGTCGGCTGCGATCGCGATCAGCATGAAGCCCGCGTGTGAGATCGAGGAGTACGCGAGCATCCGCTTCAGCCTCGTCTGCACGAGCGCCGCGAGGTTGCCGACTGCCAGCGAGGCGACTGCGATCACGGCGACGGCCACCGTCCAGAGCCGCGCCTCCTGTGGGAAGGCGGTCACCAGCACGCGCAGCATGAGCACGAGCGCGACCGTCTTCGTCGCGGCCGACATGAACGCGGTCACGGGCGTCGGCGCGCCTTCGTAGACGTCCGGCGTCCACATGTGGAACGGCGCCGCCGAGGCCTTGAAGCCGAGCCCGCCGATCACGAACGCGAGGCCCGCGACGAGCAGCGCATCGTGGCTGAGGCCCTGCTGCTGGACGGCCTCGGCGATCTCGTGGAACTCGAGCTTTCCGGTTGCCCCGTAGACGAGCGCCGAGCCGAAGAGCAGCATCGCCGAGCCGAACCCGCCGACGATCAGGTACTTGAGGCCCGCCTCCAGCGAGCCTTCGAGGTCGCGGTCGATTGCGCACAGGATGTAGAGGCCGATCGAGAACCACTCGAGCCCGAGGAAGAGCGTCAGCAGCGTGCTCGCGGTCGTGAGGAAGGCCATGCCCGCGCCGACCGAGGCGAGCAGGGCGTAGTACTCGGCGATGTGGTCGTCGGCCATCGGCTCGCTGAACGAGGTGCCGATCGCCAGCAGGCCGGCGCCTGCGACAATCATGGTGGCGAACGCGCCGAGCCGATCCCTTTGGATCGCGTCGGCGATCACGCCGTGGCCGTCCGCGCTGTGTGCGAAGAGGATCGCCGCCGCGACGATCGCGCCCGCGAAGCCGAGGGTGCAGACGATGGCCGCGACGACGCGCCGGTCGCCGCGAGGCACCAACACGGCGACGAGCAGGTTCACCCCGCCCGCAGCGAGCAGCACGAGCGCGGGAGAGATCGCGGCCCAGTCGATCGGCGGCGTCGGGATCGACGCGAGGGTCATCTGAACACCTGCACGACGCTCTGAGTTGCGCTCCCGCTGAACGACCGGTCGGTGATCGCCGCGGGCCACGCGGAGAGCACGAGCAGGATGGCGACGAGCGGAACGACGATGCTCAGCTCGGCCGGGCGCAGGTCGAGCGCGGCCTCCGAGACCGCTGGGCCTGGGCTCTGGTGCAGCACGGCCGAGATCAGCCGCAGCATGTACATGGCGGCGAGCACGATCGCCACGGCTCCGACGACCGCGTAGCCCCAGCCGGTCGTGAAGACCCCCGCGAGGATCTCGAACTCGCCCGCGAACGCTGAGGAGCCCGGCACCGCCAGCGCGATGATGCCGGTGGTCATCAGCACGGTCGCCAGCGCGGGCCGGCCTCGGGCCATCCCGCCGAGCCGGCCCAGCTCACCGGTGGCCGCGCGGCGCTCGATCCCGCCCGCGAGCAGGAACAGCGTCGCGGAGATCAAGCCGTGGTTGACCATCTGCAGCACGGCGCCGTTCAAGCCGAGGTCGTTCACGGCGAAGAGGCCGAGCATGATCAACCCGAGCTGCGCGAGGCTCGAGTAGGCAATCACGCCCCGCAGGTCGGGCGCTCGGAATGCGAGCAGCGATCCATAGATGAGCCCGCACGCGGCGAGCACGAGGATCGGCGTGCGAAAGTCCGACACGGGCCCTGGGAACTTCGCGATCGCAATCCGCAGGAAGCCGAACGCCGCCACCTTCGAGACGACCCCGGAGAGCACGGCGGCGACCTCCGGCGACGACTCGCGGTAGGCCTCCGGCAGCCACGCGTGCAGCGGGAAGATCGGCGCCTTCACCGCGAAGGCCGCGACGAAGCCGAGGAAGATCCAGTCGCTACTGCTCGTGCCCGAGCTGATCAGGTCGAACGTGCCCTGCGAGATGCCGAGCACGATCACCGAGGCCAGCATCAGCAGCGACCCCGCCATCGTGTAGATCACGAACAGCAACGTGGCCCGCAGCCGCCCGGGCCCGCCCCACACCCCGACGAGGAAGTAGAGCGGGATCAGCATCGCCTCCCAGAAGACGTAGAAGAGGAGCAGGTCCTGGGCGACGAACACGCCCACGATCGCGCCGGTCAGCAACAGCATCAGCCCGTAGTAGGCGCGCGGCCGCTCGCGCCCGGCCCAGACCGCGTAGCCCGTGGCCGCGGCGAGCACGACCACCGTCAGGCCGGTCAGCCAGAGCGAGAAGCCGTAGAAGCCGACGTGGTAGGAGACGTGCAGGTCGCTGAACCAGTTCTGCTGCTGGTCGAGCTGCAGCCCGGGCTTGTCGAAGTCGAAGCGCGCCACGGCGTCGATCCAGAGCGCGACCTCCGCCAGCGCGACCAGCAGCGCCGTCGAGCCGACTGCAAAGGGCCGCAGCGGCAGGATCCACACGACGAGAGCCCCTGCCACGGGAAGCAGGATCAGCGCGGTGGTCAGCCAGCCGGCGTTCACCGAACCGCCACGAAGACGACGGTGACGACGGCGAGGCTCGCGGCGATCGCGAACGCGTACGTTCGCACGAGACCGGTCTGCAGGCGGCGGGCACCGAGCCCCAGGTCGCGCACGCCTTCCGAGAGCTCCCGGATCGAGCCGAAGACCAGCGGTCGCTCGATCCAGCGCCCGAGCCCACGGGCGAGGAAGACCGCGGGACGGTAGAAGACGGCGTCGTAGGCGTCGTCGAAGTAGAACTTGTGCTCGAGCAGCGCCTGCACCCGCGCGTACCTCGGCACCGTCGCGGTGCGAGCGCCGTAGAGCAGCCACGCGACCCAGATCCCGGCGAGGCCCAACGCGACCGCCGCGATCGACGACACGGCCTCCTCCGTACCGCTGGCTTCGACGAGCGGCTTGGCTACCGGGTCGAGCCAGGTGGTTACCGGCGTCCACAAGGGCGGGAACTGGAGCCAGCCGCCGAACGCGGCCAGCACCGTGAGCACGGCGACCGGCCAGGTGAGCGCCCGGCCGACGACGTCCTGCTTCAGCTCGTGGTAGTGCTCGCGCACGAACGCCGAGGGCTCGCCCAGGAAGACGATGAACACCATCCGAAAGGCGTAGAGCCCGGTCAGGAAGGTCCCGATCAGGCCTGCCACCCAGAGCACGTCCCCGTACCAGCCCTGAGCGAGCGCGCTGGCGAGGATCGCGTCTTTCGAGAAGAAGCCGGAGAAGAACGGGATCCCGGCGAGCGCGAGCGCGCCGACGAGGAAGCACCAGAACGTGCGCGGCATCAGCTGCCGGAGGCCCCCCATCTTGCGCATGTCCTGCTCGCCGGCGAGCGCGTGGATCAGGATCCCGCCGGCCATGAACAGCAGCGCCTTGAAGAAGGCGTGCGTCATCAGGTGGAACATCCCGTTCGAGTACGCCCCGAGCCCCGCCGCGAGGAACATGTAGCCGATCTGGGACATGGTCGAGTAGGCGATCACCCGCTTGATGTCGACCTGGACGAGCGCGATCAGTCCGGCCATCAGGAGGGTCGCCGCACCGATTCCGGCCGACAGCTCGAGCACCCGCGGCGCCGCCTCGAAGAGCGGGTTCGTACGGACGATCAGGTAGACGCCGGCGGTGACCATCGTGGCCGCGTGGATGAGGGCGCTGACCGGCGTCGGGCCTTCCATCGCGTCGGGAAGCCACGTCTGGAGCGGCAGCTGCGCCGACTTCGCCACCGCGCCGCCGAGCAGGCCGAGCGCGACCAGGTTCGCGGCCCAGCCGCCGAACGAGCCGGCCTGCGGAAAGACGACCTCGAAGTTGAGCGAGCCCGTGCGCTGGATCAGCAGGAAGAGCGCGAGCGCCATCGTCGCGTCGCCGACCGCGTTCATGACGAAGGCCTTCTTGGCCGCCGCGATCGCGCTCGGCCGCTCATGCCAGAAGCCGATCAGCAGGTACGACGAGAGGCCGACGAGGCCCCAGCCGACGAGCAGCATCAGCAGGTTCCCGCCCTGGACGAGCAGCAGCATCGAGAAGACGAACAGCGCCATGTACGCGAAGTAGCGCCGCTCCTCGTTGTCGCCGTCCATGTAGCCGATCGAGTAGGCGACGATCAGCGCGCCGACTCCGGCGACGACCAGCATCATGAACGTCGAGAGCGGGTCGACCAGGATGCGCAGGCCGAAGTCGAGCTGCCCGGCCGTCAGCCAGCTCCAGAGTGTGGAGTAGTGGGAGCGGTCGTCCGGCGAGTCGCCCAGCAGTGCGACGAAGGCCACCACCGCGGCGACGAACGAGACCGCCACCGAGGCCGTCGAGAGGAAGCCCGCGCCCCGGCGCGACAGGCGGTTGCCGGCGAGCGTGATCGCCAGCGCCGCGGCGAGCGGCGAGAGCAGGCAGATCCAGGCGGCGACGATCATGTCACCCGCGCAGCGTCGAGAGCTTGTCGACGTCGAGGTCGATCCGCTTGCGCGCGATTGCGACGATCAGGCCGAGCCCGACGACGACCTCCGAGGCTGCGACGGCCATCACCGTGAGGGCGAAGATCTGCCCGTCGCCTTGGGCGTAGTGGCGCGAGAAGGCGATCAGGGCAAGGTTCGCGCCGTTGAGCATGATCTCGAGGGAGAGCAGGATGATGAGCGGGCTCCGCCGGATGAGCACGCCGAGCGCCCCCGTGCAGAAGAGGAAGCCTGCTACTGCGAGGTACCAGACGACATCCGGGCCCCTCATTGCTGCGTCTCGGACTCGGCGAGCTCCCGGGAGTGGCTGCCGAGGATCACGCCGCCGGCGGCCGCAATCAGGAGCACGATCGAGGTGATCTCGAACGCGAGCAGCTGGTCGGTCAGGAACAACCGCCCGATCTCGTGCGGCCTCCCGAACGAGGAGTCGATCGGCGCCTGGTGCGAGAGCCGCCCGCTCGTCTTCAGCCCGATCACGACGATCACCTCGACGAACAGCGCAGCGGAGGCGGCCACCGCGCCGAGCAGCTGCCAGCTCGGGCCCCCGGCCCAGGCCGCGTCGGCGCGCCCGCCGAGGTATCCGATCACGAACAGAAACATCACCATCACCGCGCCCGCGTAGACGAGCACCTGCGCGGCGGCGACGAACTCCGCCGAGAGCAGCAGGTACATCACGGCGAGCGAGGCCAGGTTCCCGATCAGCGAGAGCGCCGAGTAGAAGGGGTTCGAGAACGAGACGACCGCGATCCCGGAGCCGAGGCAGGCGAAAGCCGCGACGACCCACACGATCCAGACGAGGAGGTTCGCGGCCGAGGCGATGATCACGAGTGGGCCTTGTAGTAAGGGATCGGCGTGTCGTAGAGGTCCGGATCGGCGACCGGCACCTTCTTGATCGGCTCGGCCAGCAGCATGTCCTTCGTGTAGATCAGGTCGTCACGCGAGTACTCGGAGATCTCGAACTCGTTGCCGAGCGTGATCGCGTCGAACGGGCAGGCGAGCTCGCAGTAGCCGCAGAAGATGCAGCGGCTCATGTTGATCTCGTAGATCCGCGCGTAGCGTTCGCCGGCGGAGACGCGGTTCGTCGCGCTGTTCTCGGCCGCCACGACGCGGATGCAGTCGGCCGGGCAGGCCGCCGCGCAAAGCGAGCAGCCGACGCACTTCTCGAGCCCGTTCTCGTGCAGGTGCAGCCGGTGGCGTCCGCGAAAGCGCGGGTAGACGGGCCGCTTGTACTCCGGGTACTGCTGCGTGATCGGCTTCTTGAAGATCTGCTTGAACGTGACCCCGAAGCCCTTGATGCTGTCTACGGGGTTCGGGCTCACGCGTTTCCCTCACGATCGGCGTGTCGACCGGTCATTTCAGACGGACTCCCGGGATTGGAAGCGGCCGCGCCGGCAAAGCCGGCACGGCCTCCAGGTCGGCTTCGCAAGCGACGCCGTAGCCGCGCGTCCTGAGGTCGGCATCGCGAGCGACGCCTCATCAGAAGGCCACCACGCAGGCCGCGGTAACGAGCGCGTTGATCGTCGCGACCGGCAAGAGCACCTTCCAGCCGAAGCGCATCAGCTGGTCGTACCGCAGCCGCGGCAGGGTCGCGCGGATCCAGAGGAAGAAGAAGATCACGATCAGCAGCTTGATCACGAACCAGAGCGGCCCGAGCGGGGCCCAGGGCCCGTACCAGCCGCCGAAGAAGAGCGTCACGGCCAGGGCCGAAAGCGTGATCATGTTCACGTACTCGCCCATCTGGAAGAGGCCGAAGCGCATACCGCTGTACTCCGTGTGGTAGCCCGCCACGAGCTCGGTGTCGGCTTCGGGGAGGTCGAAGGGCGGGCGGTTCGTCTCGGCGACCCCGGCGATGAAGAACACGAGCAGGCCGACAACCTGCGGGGCCGCGAACCAGATCGTGTCGTGCTGCTTGTGGACGATGACGACAAGCGAGAGCGACTGGCCCATGATCACGACGCCGAGCACGGCGAAGGTCAGGGAGACCTCGTACGAGACCATCTGCGCACACGTCCGCATCGACCCGAGCAGCGCGTACTTCGAATGCGAGGCCCAGCCGCCGACGATGAAGCCGTAGATCCCGAGGGAGCTGAGGGCGAAGATCAGGATCAGCGAGATCGGGATGTCGGCGACGACGCCGTTCACGTGGTAGCCGGCGATCTCCCAGCCCGCGCCGAACGGGATCACGCTGAAGGCCGCGAGCGCGGTGAAGGCCGAGAGGACGGGCGCGCCGATGTAGAGCACGTCGACCGCGCTGGCCGGGAAGAAGCTCTCCTTGCGGATCAACTTGACCAGGTCGGCGATCGGCTGCAGGAGGCCGAAGGGGCCGGCCCGGTTGGGGCCGTAGCGAAGCTGCATGCGGCCGAGCACCTTGCGCTCGACCCAGGTCATGTAGGCGAACGTCAGCATCACGAGGTTGATGACGAGGAACGCCTTGATCAGCGAGATCCACCAGGGCTCGCTCATGACGAAGCTGTCTTCACCTCGACCATCCCGCCGAGTCCCTCGGCGTGCTCCTTGGCGATGCGCACGACCCCCCGGCGCAGCTCTCGTTCGATTCGGGCGGTCAGAGCCTTGCTAGTGCCGTTGTGGGCGACGAGCACCTCAGCTCCGTTGGGAATGCCACGCTCCCGCGCGTCGTCTGGCGAGAGCTGGACCTCGGCGGGGGGCCGTTGGAACTGGAGCTCGGTCACGCGCTCGACCGCCGGGCCCGAGAAGAGCGCCTTGTAGCGGACGAGACGCAGCCCCTCGCCTTCCGGCGCGGGCGGCTCCGTCGGAAGTTCGGGCGCAGGCGCCTCGCTGCGCGTCCGCAGCTCCGCCAGCTCGCCGACCTCGCCGAACGGCAGCCCGTCGTAGATCCGCTCCGAGAGCTCGGCGAAGACCGCGGGCGCGTACGGGGGGAGGTCGACGCCGAAGCGCTCGGCGAGCCTCGAGATCCAGGCCAGCTCGTCCGGTGCGGGCGGGATGGCGGTTCGGCGCAGGCGCTGAAGGCGACCCTCGAGGTTGACGTAGGTGCCGTCGCGCTCCAGGTAGCTGGTGCCGGGAAGGACGAGGTCGGCCCAGCCGACGGCGAGACCCTGGAACATCGCGGTGACGAGCACGTGCTCCGAGCGCTCGGCGAGGACGCGGACGTTCGGGTCGGCGGCGGCCTCGTCGCCCGAGACGACGAGCAGGCCGATGTTCTCCGGCGTCTCGCCCTCGTCATCGGAGGCTGCGGCCCACGCGTCGGCGACCCCGCGGCCGTTGGCGGTTTGCGGCAGGTGGAACGCACCGCAGCCGGGCTTGCCCGCGAAGCCGAGCTCGCGCGCGAGGGCGGCCAGGTGCGCGCCGCCTGCGCCTTCCTCGCTCGACCAGATCAGAACCGCGCGCTCGCTCTCCCGCAGGCGCTTGTCGAGCGCGACCCGCTTGTCGGCGAGGCGGCGGCAAGCCTCGAGCGCGTCGCCCGCCTGGACGATCTCGGCGCCGGCGCGGCGGGCGGCCTTGATCCAGAGCTCCACGATCGGCGCCCGCTCGGCGACCGGCTCGTCGCCGAGGACTACGACCAGCTCGGCGTCGCGGATCGCCGACAGCGGGAGCCGGAAGGCGTCGAGTGCCGGGCTCGTCTCCTCGGGCATGACCGCGGTGTGGGCGCCCAGGCCGACGCGGAGCAGCCTGCCGAGGGCGTAGGCCTGCTCCACCGTCTCGGAGCCGGAGAGCGCGGTCACGATTCGTCCCCCGGCCGCGCGCAGCAGCCGCTCCGCCTCATTCAGCGCGTTGTCCCAGGAGAGTTCCTCGAAGCCTCGCAGGCGGACCCTTCGCAGTGGGTCGGCGATCCGGTCGCGTGCGTACAGGTGCGTGAACCCGAAGCGGCCCTTGTCGCAGAGCCACCCTTCGTCGATCTCGGGGTGGTTGCGCGAGAGGACGCGCTTGACCTTTCCCTCGCGCGTCGTCGCGGAGATGTTGCAGCCGACGGGGCAGAGGCCGCAGACGCTCGGGACGTTCTGGATCTCCCACGGGCGCGCCTCGAAGCGGTACTGGGTCGAGGTGAGCGCGCCGACCGGACAGAGCTCGATCACGTTCCCCGAGAACGGCGCCCGATAGGGGCGATCCTCGAAGGTCGCGATCACCGACTGGGCCCCGCGGTTCTCCGCGACGAGCTGGAGGTCCTCGGCGACGTCTTCGGAGAAACGGGTGCAGCGGTAGCAGAGGATGCAGCGCTCGCGGTCGAGGGCGATCGCCGGCGAGATCGGGATCGGCTTCTCGAGCGTGCGCTTGTCGAAAGTCATGCGCGTGTTGCCCGGGCCCCAGCGGAAGGTCAGGTCCTGAAGCGGGCACTCGCCGCCTTTGTCGCAGACCGGGCAGTCGAGCGGGTGGTTGACGAGGATGAACTCGAGTGTCGCGTCCTGGCCCTCGGCGGCCCGCGCGGAGGTCTGGGCGGTGCGGACCACCATCCCGTCCTGGGCGGTCATCGTGCAGACGGCCTGCAGCTTCGGCATGCCCTGGACTTCGCAGAGGCACATTCGGCAGGCGCCTACCGGCGCCCCGAGGCGCGGCTCGTAGCAGAAGACCGGAATCTCGATCCCGGCTGCGAGCGCGGTCTCGACGATCCCTGTGCCCTTCGGCACCTGCACCTCGCGGTCGTCGATGGTGACCGTTACGAGGTCGGCACTCAAGCGGTCACCTCGGCGACCGGCGTGTGGGTGTGCTGGTCGGACGGCGCGACGATGCCCGCGAGCGACGACTCGCCGCCGTACGGACAGCGGCCCTGCTCCACGTGGGCGACGAACTCCTCGGGCCACTTGTCGATGTAGCTCCGGACCGGCCAGATGGCGAAGTCGCCGAGTGCGCAGAGCGACTTGCCCTCGATGCGGTCGCACACCTGTCGCAGCAAGTCGAGGTCGCCGTGCCTCGCCTCGCCGGCCTCGAGCTTCTCCAGCAGCTGCACCATCCAGCGCGTCCCCTCACGGCAGGGGGTGCACTTGCCGCACGACTCGTGCATGTAGAACTTCGTCGAGCGCAGTGCGAGCTGCACCATGCAGCAGCGGTCGTCGACGACGATCAGCGAGGCCGCGCCGAAGAACGTCCCGATCGCGCCGAGCGAGTCGTAGTCGAGCGGCACGTCGATCTGCCGCGCCGAGAGCGCCGGCACCGACGACCCGCCCGGGATGACCGCCTTCAGCTGGCGCCCGTCGGCGATCCCGCCGGCGTGGGTGTAGATCAGCTCGCGCATCGACGTCCCGAGCTCGAGCTCGTAGTTCCCGGGGTTCGCGACGTTGCCGGAGACGGAGAAGCTCACCGTGCCCGGCGAGCCCGGAGTCCCGATCTTCGTGAACTCCGCGGCGCCGAGCTCGATGATCGCCGGCACCGTCGCGATCGTGCAGACGTTGTTGATCTGCGTCGGCGCGCCGTACAGCCCCTGCACGGGCGGGAACGGCGGCCGCGGCCGCGGCTGCCCGCGCCGCCCCTCCAGCGAGTCGAGCAGCGCCGTCTCCTCGCCGCAGATGTAGGCGCCGGCGCCACGGTAGACCGTGATGCGCACGTCGCCGAAGAGCCCCGCCGCTTCCGCATCGTCGACCGCGCGCTGCAGGATCTCGTACTCCGTCAGGTACTCGCCGCGGATGTAGATGAAGACGTCCTTCGACTCGACCGCGTGCGCAGAGATCAGGCAGCCCTCGAGCAGCCGGTGCGGCACGCGAGCCATCACCTCGCGGTCCTTGAACGCGCCGGGCTCGGACTCGTCCGCGTTCACGACCAGGTACTTCGGCTTCGGGCTCTTGCGATCGAGCAGCGAGGCCTTGCGGCCCATCGGGAAGCCGGCCCCGCCGCGTCCGCGCAGGTTGGCCGCCTGCAGCTCGGCGATCAGCGCGTCGGAGGTCATCGCCCGCGCCTTCGGGACCTGGTCGTAGCCCCCGATCGCCCGGTACTCCTCGAGCTTCGTCAGGTCGTGCTCGTCGGCGCCCGCGAGCAGCATGCTCCTAAGCCCCACGGATCCCCCTTGCGATCTCGGGCACGTCGTCCGGCTTCACGAACTGGCGGTAGCGATTGTCGACGGCCACCACAGTCGCGTAGCCGCAGCCGCCGAGGCACTCGACGGTCTTGAGCGTCACCTCGCCGTCCTCGGTCGTCTCGCCGGGAGCCACGCCGAGCTCTGACTCGAACGCCTCGAGCACGCCCTGCGCGCCGACGAGCGCACAGGAGAGGTTCGTGCAGACCTCGATCAGGTGCCGCCCCACCGGCGCGAGATGGAACATGTCGTAGAAGGTCGCGACCGCCTTGCAGTACCCGGGCGTCAGCCCGAGCGCGTCGCCGACCTCGTCGAACGCCTCCTCCGGCAGCCAGCCGCCGTGGCGCTCCTGCGCGAGGCGCAGCGCCGGCATGATCGCCGAGCGCGACTCCGGGAACCGGGCCGCGATCTCGCGCACCTCGACCGCGAAGTCATTCATCTGTCGACCTCGCCCATGAGCGTGTCGAGCGAGCCGACGATCGCGATCAGATCAGCCACGAGCGCATCCGACATGCACGTCGCCGTCGCCTCCAGCGCGACGAAGCTCGGCGCGCGGAACTTGACCCGCCACGGCTTCGGCCCGCCGTCGGAGACCACGTAGCAGCCGAGCTCTCCGCGCGCCGACTCGACCGCGACGTAGACCTCGCCCTCGGGCACCCGGTACCCCTCGGTGACGATCTTGAAGTGGTGGATGAGGGACTCCATCGAGGTGTGGAGCTCCTCGCGCGGCGGCAGCACGACCTTGCGGTCGTCGGCGATCCACGGCTCGCCCTCCATCTGCTCGAGCCGGTCGAGGCACTGGGCGACGATGCGGGTGGACTCCCGCATCTCGTCCATGTGCACCTTGTACCGATCCCAGACGTCGCCGTTCTCGTAGACGGGCACGTCGAACTCGACCTGGTCGTAGGCGAGGTACGGATTGGCCTTGCGGAGGTCCCAGTCGACCCCCGAGCCGCGAATCACGGGCCCGGTCTGCCCGAGCGCGATCGCATCGTCGGCCGAAAGAAGGCCGAGCCCCTTCGTGCGCTCGAGCCAGATCGCGTTCTGGTCGACGAGCGCCTCGTAGTCGTCGACGGCCTTGGGCATCCAGCGGACGAACTTGCGCGCCTCCGGGAAGAACCCGCGCGGGATGTCCTCGGCGAGCCCTCCGACCTGGTAGTAGCGCGTGTGCATACGCGTCCCCGTGACCATCTCGAACAGGTCGAGGATCGAGTCGCGCTCGCGGAAGCAGTACCAGAACATCGAGATCGCCCCGAGCTCGAGCGCAGCCGTCGCGAGCCAGACAAGGTGCGAGTGGATCCGGTTTAGCTCGGCCAGGCACATCCGCATCCAGGTCGCCTTCGGCGGTGTCTCGAGGCCCAGCAGCTTCTCGGCCGCGAGCACGAACACGAGCTCGTTGTTCTGGAAGGACAGGTAGTCGATCCGGGGCGCGTACGTGATCGCCTTCCACCAGCTCTTCTGCTCCATGTTCTTCTCGAAGCCCGTGTGCAGGTAGCCGATCACCGCGCGCAAGCCGACCACCGTCTCGCCGTGGAGGTCGATGACCAGGCGGAGCACGCCGTGCGTCGAGGGGTGGTTCGGCCCGAAGTTGACCTCGAGCACGTCCTCGGAGTCGCGCAGCTCCGGCGGCACCTGGAGGATCGTCGGGATCGGTGAGGGGACCCGGGTGCCCTCGTAGATCTGCGGCCTCTCCGGGGCGAGAGCCAATTACTCCTCCCCCGAGAAGCGGACCGGCTCCCCGCCGAGCGGGTAGTCCTTGCGGAGGGGGTGCCCCTCCCAGTCGTCCTCCATCAGGATCCGGGCGAGGTTCGGGTGGCCCTGGATCCGGATGCCCATCAGGTCCCACGCCTCCCGCTCGTGCCAGTCGGCGGTCGGCCAGACCGAGACGACGCTCTCGACCGGCTCGTCCTCGTCGAGCCACACCTGGACGCGCACGCGCGCACCGCCCGGGACGGAGACAAGGTGGTAGCTCATCGAAAACCGCTTGGGCTTCGGCTGCGGCGTCCGCTCGAGCCCCTGCGAGCCGGGCGAGTTCAAGTCGCGGCCGCCGGCGGTGCCGATGTAGCCGGCCACGCCTGGCCTGCCCCAGCCGAGGTAGTCGGTCGGCGTCAGGTCGGCGAGCATGGAGAAGCCCTCGTTGTCGCGAAGGTGGATGCAGGCCTCGACCAGTCGAGTGCGGTCGACGACGAGCGTCGTCTCGCCGTTCGCCTCCCGCGTCTCGACCAGCCCGGGGACGCCCTCGTAGGTCAGGAGGCCACGTCCCGAATCTCGTACGCCGGCGGGACGCCTGCCTTGATCTTCTCCTGCAGCCGGACGATGCCCTCGACCAGCGCCTCCGGCCGCGGCGGGCAGCCGGGAACGTGGATGTCGACGGCGACGATCTTGTCCACGCCCTGCAGCACCGCGTAGTTGTTGAACATCCCGCCCGAGCTGGCGCACGCGCCCATCGCGATCACCCACTTCGGCTCGAGCATTTGGTCGTAGATCTGGCGCAGCGGCGCGGCCATCTTGTGCGCGACGCGGCCCGAGACGATCAGCAGGTCGGCCTGGCGCGGCGAGGAGCGAAAGACCTCGGCGCCGAAGCGCGCCACGTCGTAGCGTGCGGAGACGATCGACATCATCTCGATCGCACAGCAGGCGAGGCCGAAGGTGTCGGGCCAGACGGAACTCGACTGCGCCCAATGGACGGCCTTGTCCACCGTGGTCAGCATCAGCCGCTGCTCGAGGTCTCCGAGCTCGTTCTCGAACACGCCCGGGCCCTTGTCCGGCCACAGCACGCGCTCCGAGTTGAGGCCGTAGTCCTTGAGGCGCTTCACCGCCACTCCAGCGCCCCCTTCCGCCAGATGTACACGTACGCGAGCGCGAGGATCACGATGAAGAAGAGGAACTCGACGAAGCCGAACCACGCGAGCTCGTGGAGGATCACGGCGAGCGGGTAGAGGAAGACGATCTCAATGTCGAAGACGATGAAGAGCATCGCCGTCAGGTAGAAGCTGATCGTGAAGCGGCTCGACTTGGTCGGCCCGGTCGAAACCCCGGACTCGAACGGAAGGGTGCGCATGCGCGAGCGGCGGCGCGCGCGTGTGGCGAGCGCAAACGACGCGAACATCATCGTGGACGGGATCGCGAGGGCGAAGAGGGCGTAGATCAGAAAGGGCAACCAGCTGTCGAGCACTCGATCCTCCCCGCGGTGAGCGAGCCGGACGCTACCAGAGTGAGGGGCGCCACGAGCGAGCAGGAAAACGGCTCAACCAAGCGTGAGACAGCTGTTACAAGCTCGGGCTTCCAAACCGCCCTCGAGGGGGATTCGAACGGTCTGAGGACGCTGCTACGATGGCCCTGATGGCGACGACCGAGCAACCGCTGACGATCGTCTCGCTCACCGAGAGCGCGGCAGCGAAGATCCGGGACCTGATGGCCGAGGAGCCCGAGGGCGAGGCCGCAGTCCTGCGCATCGCCGTCCAGGGCGGCGGCTGCTCGGGGTTCCAGTACGCGCTCGGGTTCGACCGCGGCCCGCAGGACGGCGACCACGAGGTCGCGAGCCACGGCGTCCCGGTGGTCGTCGACCCGTTCAGCGCCCCTTACCTCGCCGGCACCGAGATCGACTGGGTCGAGGGGCTCCAGGCAGGCTTCGCGATCAACAATCCGAACGTCTCCGGCTCGTGCGGCTGCGGCCACTCCTTCCAGGTGGAGGAGGGCGAAGCGCCCGAAGGCGCCGCCGGCTGCGGCTCAGGCTGTTCGTAGTTCATCTCCTCCGCCTGCGGTAGCGGCGGCGACGGGCAGAGCCCGCCGCCGCGGCGAACGTCCGCGGTCACTTCGGAGCCGTATCCCGCCCGCGAGCGCTGGCCAGCAAGCCGGCGACGATAAGCGCGGCCCAGAGGCACGCGAACGCGATGCCCCACGCTCGGCTGACTACCACCCAAAGAAGCACCGTCATCGCGACGCCGGCGGCGAGGTCGACGAGGAGTCAGAGCAATGGCCGCTCCCTCCGCGCTTCCACGTGCGAAATTGCCCACCGTGAGGCCATGTGCGGATTCTGTCCGAACGAACCCCGGGGTCAGATCTTGCATTGCCACATCCGCTCCAGAGGCTGCCGAACGCCGTCTGCCAAATCTGCGCCGCGGCCGCCGCATCGC
>JBKPAM010000017.1:0-23056 GCA_046726435.1 Actinomycetota bacterium | reverse complement strand
GCCGCACTTCTGGGCGCTCGCGCTCGTGATCAAGCGCGACTACGAGGCGGCGCGGGTGCCGATGCTGCCCGTCGTGCGCGGGGACGACGAGACGGCCAAGCAGATCGTCTGGTACTCCCTCGTCCTGGTCGGCGTGACGCTGCTGCCGTTCGCCTGGCACACGGCGGGCGTGTTGTATCTCGCAGCCGCGCTGCTGCTCGGCGCGCTCTTCCTGCGGCTCGCCTGGCGGCTGCGGCGGGAAACAACCACCGCCCGCGCCGGCGCGCTCTTCCGCTACTCGCTCCTCTACCTCGCGCTGCTGTTCGTGGCGCTCGCGATCGACCCGCTGATCGGATGACCGAGCACGATCACGAGCTCGAGCGCGGCAACCTGACCCTCGGCCTCGCGTTGTTCGGGCTCTTCGTGCTGCTGTTCGGGCTCACGGTCGCCGCCGCGTTCATCTACCTCGCGCTCTTCTGAGCGAGCTGGGGAGGCTTTGACGAAACAGCGACGAGGCCCTCAGGCCGGGCTGCTCGCCCCGAGGCGGCGTCCTCAGTCGCGCCCGTACCTTCCAGGTACGAACGCTCCCTGCGTCCTTGCCTCGGAACGAGCATCGCACCCTGAGGGCGTGCACTGTCCCGCCAAAGCCTCCTAGAAGGAATCTTCCTCGCTCGCCCCGTGGAGCCGGGCGAGGGGATCAGGCTCGCCGTCAAGGACCTGTTCGACACCGCCGGCCTCGTCACGACGTACGGCTCGATCCTGTTTGCGTCGCACGTGCCTTCGGTGACCGCCGGAGCTGTGCGCCGGCTCGAGGCGGCCGGCTACGCGAACGTCGGCAAGACCAACCTCCACGAGTTCGCGTTCGGCATCACCTCGGAGAACGAGCACTTCGGCACCGTGCCGAACCCGCTTCGCGCAGGGCGGATCGCGGGCGGCTCGAGCGGCGGCTCGGCAGCGGCGCTGGCGGCAGGGGCCGCGGATGCGGCCATCGGGTCGGACTCGGGCGGCTCGATCCGCATTCCGGCCGCCTGCTGCGGGGTCGTCGGCTTCAAGCCGAGCTGGGGCCTCGTGCCGCTCGACGGCTGTTTTCCGCTCGCGCCGAGCTTCGATCACGGGGGGCCGATGGCGCGCGACGTCGCCGGCTGCGAGCGGATGATGGAGGCGCTTGCCCCGGGGTTTGCGCCTCGGCGCGTGGAGCTCGAGGACGTCGAGGTCGGCGTCGCCTGGACCGAGCCGGCTGACCCCCTCGTTCGCGAGCGCGTGGAAGCGGCGGCCGAGTGCTTTCCCCGACGGCGTGCTCTCGAGCTGCCGCGACCGGAGGGCGTCTACCCCGGCTTCGAGCGGGAGGTCGCCGACGTGCACCGGGAGCTCTTCCTCGAGCATGCCGACTCGTACGGCGCGACCGTGCGGCCGAAGGTCGAGCGCTGCCTCGCGGTGACCGACGCGGAGGTCGAGCGCGCTCTCGAGCGGCGTGCACGGTATCGCGAGCGCTTCGCCGAGGCCACCGCCGGAGTCGACCTCGTGCTGACGCCGACGCTCGTCTGCGTCGCGCCGCGCGCGCCGGCGGACGAGCTCGCGCTCCGCGGCCGGCTGACTTGGCTCACCTTCCCCTTCAACGTGCTCGGCTGGCCCGCAGTCGCGCTCCCGTGCGGGCAGGCGGAAGAGCGTCTGCCGGCGTCCGTGCAGCTCGCGGCACCGGTCGGAGAGGACGCGCTCGTGCTCGGCGCTGCAGCAGCCCTCGAACGCGCCCTCGACCCGTCTTAGGCTCGCTCGAGCAGGCGCCTGTCGGATCGACGGCGTTGCGCCCGAGCTGCGGCGACTGCGGCACCACCGAGTAGGAGCAGCGGGCCGGCTACCACCAGCGCGTAGAGCAGGATCTCGAGCTCCCGCACCAGGACCGAGCCGGCGTCGTTCAGCGTGCGGTGGAGCCGACCAGGAGGCGCGGCCGCCTGCTCCGCCGGCGTCGTCAGCGACAACGCGATCCGCGCGAAGCGGGCGCTGCGCAGTAGGCGGGCGTGCTTGGTGCGCAGGGTCTCGAGCCTGTGCCTGATCACCGCCGCTTCGGCAGGCGAGGCCGTTTCCAGCTGGTGCTCGAGCTGCGCGATCTGCCGCGCCTCGCGGCCGGCCCGGCGGGTGATGTCAAGGATGCCGGTGCGCTGCTGAAGGATCGTCCCGAGGCTCGTCAGCTCCCCCAGCGCAGTCTCGACATTCGTGACGGGAACTCGGAGTACGAGCGTCGCGCCGCCGCGCTTCCCCCCACGAGTCGCGTAGTTCGCCGAGGCGACGTAGCCGCCGAGGGAGCGCGTCAGGTTCATCGCCCGCCGGGAGGCGCTCGAGAGCGAATCCACATCGTCGACGCGAAGACGGAGTGTGGCGTCATAGCGCTGGAGCCGCTGCCCAGTGGGAGCGAGCACCGAGAACGGCTTGGACAGCGGTACAACGGGAGCAGCCTTGGCCGCGCGAGGGTTGCCCGACGTCGACGCAACTCCCTTGTGAACGGTCACGGGCTGGGGGCTCAGGTGCGAAGACGCCTCTCTGCCGCCGCCCGACCGCTTCAGCCCCGTCACCCCCGCTGCGACGAACGACGCCGCGAGAGCCGCCGCCGCAAGACCGAGCACCACGCGCCGTGTCGGCAGACGGAGCTCCCAACGCCTCCGGGCAGGCTCGGCGCGAGTCAGATCCGCCACACGCGCACGCAACGCAGGCGAAGCGACCGGAGGCGCGCCTCGCAACTCCTTGGACAGGTTCGAGAACCGATCGTCGACCAGTTCAAGCGGCGACACCGGCGCTCACCTCCTTCTCGAGCTTGGCCAGAGCGCGGGAGAGCCGCGTCGAGCAGGCCGTGCGGCTGATCCCGAGCACACGGGCCGCGCCCTCACCGTCCAGCTCCAGGACGACCCGCAGCGCCACGACCTCGCGCTCCGCGGCCGAAAGCTGCGCCAGCGCTTGCTCGAGCGCGGGGGACAGTCCCTCGCCGAACACAGCCTCCCCGCCCTCGCAAGCCTCCTCGACTGCGTAACGCCCCTCGCGCCGCCGGCGCCGCTCCTCAGCGCGGAAGTGGTCGAGCGCCGTCGAGCGCGCGAGCTGGCACAGCCAGGTCCGGGCCCCGCCGCGCCGCGGATCGAAGCGGTGCCACCGCTCCAGCGCCCGCGCGAACGTCTCGGCGGTGAGCTCTTCGGCGGTCGATCTGTCTCCGGTCAGGTACACGAGATAGGCATGCACGTCGTCGAGGTGGCGCTGGGCCGCCTCCGCGAAGCTCCGGGCTCGTTCGCCCCTCTTCACGGCGTCTATACGCCGCAGGTGGCCTGCTGCGTCACGTCACGGCCGCCCGCGCGGCCTCCTCGTAGATCCGGTCGCGGGTGAATCGGTCGAGCTCGTCGCTCAGAAGATCGGCGGGGTCGGGCGGGTCGCCGGGCGGGAAAGGGGCGGGCTCGCCGTCGACGTCCACGCCCACGAGACGGTCCGAGGGATCGTGCTCGAGCTCGACGGCGTGCTCGAGCCGCGACCGCAGCCAGCCCGCGAGCAGGCACGCCTGCGCCTCGGTCCCGGTCACCTTGATCCGCTGCACGTCCGCGATCCCCGGCCAGAGCGAGGCGAGCTGCGGCCGCCAGCGCGACGTCCGGGCCCACGCGATGTCGGAGACGACGACGCGGTCGAAGACCTCCGCGAGCCGCGTGTACGGCTGCGGCAGTCCCGGCCACTCCGTGGTGTCGACGATCAGCCGGTCGACGACGTCGAGGAGCTCCTGGAACGGCTGCTCGTCGAACGGCGGCAGCCCGCGCCAGCGGAGGAAGACCGGCAGGTCGGGAAGCAGCAGCGGCTGGACGACGCTCGCAGGAACCGCGGCGCGCCCGCCGGAAAGGCGCAGCCGGATCGTCTCGGTGCAGACCGGGCGGCCCGGGCCCGACGGGAAGCAGCTGACCTCAACGTTCCCCTCGAGGCCGTCGTCGGCGTCGGGGTCGGGCACGAGCACGATCGTGCGCGAGGGATGGCGCTCGGCGAGGCCGGCGAGCACGTCCTCCGCGGCCTCCATCCACTCGCCCGGGACCCAGGCGATGTGGGTCATCACGCTCGTCCGCTGGATCGCCTCCCCGCTCTTGCGGTCGAGCCGCAAGAGCGCGATCTCGCGGTCGATCTCGCCGATGGAGGTCAGTGCCGTCGCCACATCCGCCCGTCCCTGCGCATGAGCTCTTCGGCAGCCGCCGGGCCCCACGTGCCCGCCGCGTAGTTCGGGAACGACGGCCGGTCGCGCTGCCAGAACGCGACGATCGCGTCCACCAGCGACCACTGCTCCTCGACCTCGTCCCAACGCGTGAAGAGCGTCGCGTCGCCGAGCAGGCAGTCGAGCAGCAGGCGCTCGTAGGCCTCGGGGATCCCCATGCGGAAGGCGCCGCCGTAAAGGAAGTCCATGTGCACCGTCCGCAGCGTCAGCCCCTGGCCGGGAACCTTGGCGGCGAACTCGAGCGACACGCCCTCGTCGGGCTGGATGTGGCAGACGAGCACGTTCGGGCGCAACCCCGCATCGGCGTCGGCGACTTCGAACGGCGGGTGCGGCGCGCTCTTGAACTCGATCGCGATGGTCGTCTCGCGGCGCGCGAGCCGCTTGCCCGCTCGGACGTAGAACGGCGTGTCGGCCCAGCGCCAGTTGTCGACGAAGAGCTTCGCGGCGATGTAGGTCTCGGTCAGCGAGTCGGGAGCGACGCCGTCCTCCTCGCGGTAGGCCGGCACCTCCTCGCCCTCGACGTAGCCGCGGCCGTACTGGCCGCGGACAACGTGCTTCGGGCCTGGCGTATGCATGGCACGCAGAACCTTGACCTTCTCGTTGCGCACGGAGTCGGCCGTGAAGTCGATCGGCGGCTCCATCGCCGTGAGCGCGACGAGCTGGAGCATGTGGTTCTGGAAGACGTCGCGGATCGCGCCGGTGCGCTCGTAGAACGCCGAGCGACCCTCGATTCCGATCGACTCGGCGACCGTGATCTGCACGTGGTCGACGAACTGCCGGTTCCAGATCGGCTCGAAGATGCCGTTGGCGAAGCGCAGCGCCAGGAGGTTCTGAACCGTCTCCTTGCCGAGGTAATGGTCGATCCGGAAGATCTCGCGTTCCTCGAAGTGCTCCTCGACCTCCTCGTTCAGCTCCCGCGCCGAGGCGAGGTCGTGGCCGAAAGGCTTCTCGATGATCACCCGCGTCCAGCCGTCGCCCGTGCGCAGCCTGCCGATCACGTGCAGCAGCGGGGAGATCACGTCCGGAGGGACGGCGAGGTAGTAGACGCGGTTCCCGGAGGTGCCGCGCTGGGCGTCGAGCCCGTTGAGCGCCTCGCGGATACGGCTCTGGCCCTCCGTGTCGTCGAAAGCCGCGGGGACGTAGCGCGTTCCGGTGGCGAGCCACTCCCACGTCTCCTCGCGGAAGTCGTCGCGCCCGAACTCCTGCACGGCGTGCTTCATCAGCTCGCGAAACTGGTCGTCGCTCTCCTCGGTACGAGCGATGCCGAGAATGCCGAACCGCTCGGGCAGGAGGCCACGCAGCGCGAGCGAGTAGAGCGCGGGGAAGAGCTTCCGCCGCGTGAGATCGCCGGAAGCGCCGAAGATCACGAGCACGCAGGGCTCGGGCTTGCGCTGAAGGCGGAGCCCCTCGAGGAGCGGGTTCTCCTTGGGGGCCTGCTGCCGCGTCGTCGCCACGATCGGAAGCCTAGATGCCGGGAGCGGGCCGAAGCCTCAGCGAGAGCGCGCGAGCGCCGCCCGCGAGAGGCGGAGCGGGCGCAGGCCGCGCTTCAGCCGGCGGAGCTCCGTGGAGACCCGGCGCGGCACCAGGTACCAGCGCCCGCTCGCGAACCGAGCCAGGTTGACGCCGTAGCTGAGAAAACGGTCGAGCCGCGCGCCGGCGACGATGCCGGTGACGTAGCCGTTCCGGAAGCGCAGCTGGTAGTAGGGCGCTCCGAGCGCGGGTCGGTGCACAGGGGTCAAGCCGTAGCTGCCGTAGTAGAAGGAGCCGAGCTGCGGGAGGACAGGACGGCTCGTGATCGCGACGCAGCGCTTCGCGTTGCACGCCCGCAGGTCGCCGGGGTGGAACTCCTTCGCACCGGCGGCCGGCACTGCGAGGAGTGCCGTCGTAGCGAGGATGCCGCCGAGAAGTGCGCGGGTCATACCGGTACTACACCGCCCGGCGAATCCAAGGTCCCTGGGTGGGCGCCTCGGGTTTGCTCAGGCCTCCGGGGACTTCTCCAGGTGCCCGCCGAACGCCCTGCGCATCGCGGAGAGGGCGCGGTTGCCCCAGTCCGCCTCCCCGCGGGAGGCGAAGCGGTCGAAGAGGGACGCCGCGAGTACCGGTGCCGGCACGCCGGTCTCGACCGCGGCCTGAACCGTCCAGCGCCCTTCGCCCGAGTCGCTGACCCGGCCGGCGTAGTCGTCGAGGTTCGGCGACTCGTGAAGCGCCTGCGCAGTCAGGTCGAGCAGCCACGACGCAACCACGGAGCCGCGTCGCCAGAGCTCTGCGATCGCGGCGACGTCGAGTTCGTACTTGTAGTGGTCCGGGTCGCGCAGCGGCGTCGTCTCGGCGTCGGTCTCCTGCGCGTGGAGCCCGATGTTCGCGTGCTTGAGCACGTTCAGCCCCTCCGCGTACGCCTGCATCAGCCCGTACTCGATCCCGTTGTGGACCATCTTCACGAAGTGGCCCGCGCCGGTAGGACCGCAGTGGAGCCAGCCCTGCTCCTCGGGTGGCGGGTCGCCTTCGCGGCCTGGGGTGCGCTCTGCCGCCTCGACTCCGGGCGCGAGGGCCTCGAAGACGGGCTCGAGGCGGGCGACCGCCTCGTCGTCGCCGCCGACCATCAGGCAGTAGCCGCGGCGAAGGCCGAAGACCCCGCCGCTGACGCCGACGTCGACGTAATGGAGGCCGTGCTCGCGTAGGTCCGCCTGTCGGCGCAGGTCATCGACGTAGTACGAGTTGCCGCCGTCGACGATCGTGTCGCCCTCCTCGAGGTGCAGCGTGAGCTCCGAGACGAGCGAGTCGACGATCCCCGCGGGCACCATCAGCCAGACCGAGCGCGGCACGTCGAGCTGCCCGGCCAGCTCCCCGAGCGTGGACGCAGTCGACTCGACCTGTGGGTCGAAGGTCTTCACGTCGTGCCCGGCGCCGCGGAGGCGCTCGGTCATGTTCCCGCCCATGCGGCCGAGGCCGACCATCCCCAGTTGCACTAGAGGTCCTCCAATCTGACCCGCACGATTCGGCGCCCCCGCTCCTCGAGCGAGCCGAGGTCGCCGGCCGCCTGCGCCTGGATCAGGCGCCGAAAGCCGAACTTGCGCCCCGGGATCGAGAGCTCGTCTCCCGGGTCGTCGACGACCTGGACGAAGAGGCCGGTGTTCGGGCCGCCCTTGTGCAGCTGGCCGGTCGAGTGCAGGTAGCGCGGCCCGAAGTTGTGTGTGACCACGCAGCCGGTCTCCTCGCGCGCCCGGTCGACCAGCGGGTCGAGCTCGTCCTGCCGCGCCGGGTCGACGAACGCCTGGATCGCCACGTAGTCGCCCGCGCGCGTCTGTGCGAAGAGCTCCTCGAGCGATCCGCGCGGCTCGACGTCGGGCTCGCCGCGCGCCGAGAGCACCTCGTTCGTGCGGTCCTTCGCGGCCTGCACGTCCGGCTGGTCGAACGGGTTGATCCCGAGCACCGAGCCGGCCACCGCGGTCGCGAACTCCCAGCGGAAGAACTCCTGGCCCAGCTCGTACGGGCCGGGCAGGCGAACCTCGGGCGCCTGGCGGTCCGAGTCGCCGGGCGGCTCGCCCGGCGCGGGGATGAGGCCTTTGCCCTGCTTCCCGGTCGACTCCGCGAGCAGCTGCTCGGCCCAGAGGCCGAAGCCGCCCGTGTTCGGGTTGATCGTCACCTTGTCACGGCCCTCGAGCCAGCCGTTGCCGAGCTCCAGGCCAAGATCGAGACCCGGGTTGCCCTCTTCGAGCCGGCACGCCTCGACCACCTCGTCGACTCGCTCGAGGAGGCGCTCGAGGTCGACGCCCATCAGCGCCGCCGGCACCATCCCGAAGACCGAGAGCGCCGAGTAGCGGCCGCCGATGGTCGGCTCGCCCTCGAAGACGGCGCGGAAGCCGCGCTCGCGTGCGAGCTGACCGAGCTCCGAGCCGGGATCGGTGATCGCGACGAAGAGCTCGCCCCGCTTGCCGGCGCGCTCCCAGAACCAGTCGAGGTGGCAGCGGGTCTCCAGCGTCGTGCCCGACTTGGAGGCCACGAGAAAGGCGGTGGCGTCGAGGTCGAGCTCCTCGGTGAGGCGCCGGATCGCCGCGGGGTGTGTCGTGTCGAGCACGTGGAAGGCATTCGCGTCGAAGGTGCGCCGCAGCACCTCGGGGGCAAGGCTCGAGCCGCCCATCCCGAGCAACACGAAGGTGTCGACGGCGCCCGGCGCTGTCAGGTCCTCGACGAACCGCTCGAGCTCCTCGATGCGGCCGCGGATCCGCATCGGCTCGTCGAGCCAGCCGAGCCACTTCGCCTCGTCGCTGCCGGTCCAGAGCGTCGGGTCCCGCTCCCAGATCCGCTCGACCAGCTCGGCGGGCGCGACTGTGCTCATAGCGCATCCTCCCTACGGACAAGGTGTCGACCGGTCATTGCAGACGGTCGCCCGAGCAAAGCTCGAACGACCTCAAAGCGCCGTCGCAAGCGCCGGCTCATGCCTCCACTTCGTCGAGGAACGGGAGCACGAGCTCGTCGAACTCACGCGGCCGTTCGATGCTCGGCACGTGCGCAGTTCCAGGAATCGTCGCCCGGCGCGCGCAGGGGATCTCACGCGCGAGCCGGTCGGCGATCGCGTGCATGTCGGGGACGTCCTCATCGCCCACCACGACCAGCGTCGGCGCCCGAATCTCGCCTATGCGCTGCGCCAGGTCGGGCACGAGCAGCTCCTCGTCGGCGTCGTCCCCGACCGGGAGCTGGAGCTCGAACGCGCGCCGCTGCATCTCGCCGACTCGCTCGCGAACGACGGGATCCACGTCCTCGGGCTGCCGCCGGGGGCCGTCGACCCAGGTGCGCAGGTTGACCTCGACCGCCTCGTCGAGGTCGCCGCCCTCGAGTGCGGCCTCTTCTTCGCCCCAAGCGGCCTGCAGCTCCGGCGACCAGTCGTGGCCTGGCAGGCCCGGCGCAACGAGCACGAGCGCGGAGACGAGGTCCGGCCGCGCCACGGCGACCTCGAGCACTACCCGGCCGCCCAACGAGACGCCGACGAGCGCCGGCCGCTCGAACCCGTGCTCCTCCAGGACCGCGATCAGGTCGCGCGCGTTCGAAAACGTTCCTGCCTCGAGCGGCGAGCGCCCGAATCCGCGCAGGTCGAGGCGCAGCACCCGATGCTCCCGCGTGTAGGAGTCCCACTGCGTGTCCCACATGCGGCTGTCGCAGATGCCCTCGTGCACCAGCGCAATCTCCGGGCCCTCGCCCGCGACCTCCGCGTAGAGCCCCACTTAGTGTCCCTCCAGGCAATACATGCCCGCCTCTGACTCGCGATCACGCGGCGCCAGGAACCACCCTCGCCCTTGCCAAGGCGACCAGCCTTGGCCGCGGGCGAGTGCGGCCCCTGGCTTGGTGCTCGCGACCCAGAAGCTGGGCGGCATTACCTGAAGGGACACTAGGCCGAGACGAGCTCGCCGCGCTTGGCCCGCACGCCCTCGAGGAGCTCCCCGAACGAGTCAGCGAACTTGTCCACGCCTTCGCGCTCCAGCACGGCCACGACGTCGTCGTAGTCGACCCCCGCCTCGGCGACGCGATCGAACACGCGCTGCGCCTCGTCGAGGTCGCGCTCGAGCGTGAGCGCCACCTGGCCGTGGTCCTGGAAGGCCTGAATGGTCTCCTCCGGCATCGTGTTCACCGTCTTCGGGCCGATCAGCTCGTCGACGTAGAGCACGTCGCTGTAGTCCGGGTTCTTCGTCGAGGTCGAGGCCCAGAGGCAGCGCTGCGCCGTGGCGCCCTTGGCCTCGAGCGCCTCCCAGCGCTCGCCGGCGAAGAGCTCCTTGTAGCGCTGGTAGGCGAGCTTCGCATTCGCGACCGCGAGCTTGCCCTTCAGCTCCTCCGGCGCACCGACCTCGTCGAGCCGCCTATCGGCCTCGGTGTCGACGCGCGACACGAAGAAGCTCGCCACCGACGCGACCCGGCTCGGGTCGCCGCCACTCTCGACGAGCCGCTCGAGCCCCCTCAGGTACGCCTCGACGACCTCCGAGTAGCGCCGCAGCGAGAAGATCAGCGTGACGTTGATGTTGCGGCCTCGCGCGATCATCTCCTCGATCGCCGCCAGGCCGGGCTCGGTTCCCGGGATCTTGACGAAGCAGTTCGGCCGGTCGACCAGCTCGTGCAGCCGCTGGGCCTCGGCGATCGAGGCCTCTGTGTCGTACGCGAGGTTCGGGTCGACCTCGATCGAGACGTACCCGTCCTTCCCGCCGCCGCCGTCCCAGACTCGCCGCATCAGGTCGCATGCGTTCTGGACGTCCTGGACGGCCAGGCGCAGGAACACCTCCTTCAGGTCGTCCTCCTCGGCGAGCACCTCGCGCAGCTGCTCGTCGTAGAGGTCGCCTTCCGCGATCGCCTTCTGGAAGATCGTCGGGTTCGACGTGACGCCGACGACGGCGTCGTCCTCCATCATCCGCGCCAGCTCCCCGCTCTGCAGCAGGTGGCGCGAGAGGAAGTCGATCCAGACGCTCTGGCCGAGCTCGGATAGCTGATGTAGTCGTGACTTAGCCATAGGTTTTCTCCCTTTCCATCTCTTCGATCTTCTCAAGCCTGCGCACGTAGCGCTCACCCCCGTTGAAACTCGCGGCGACGAAGGTCCGTGCCAGCTCCGCGGCCAGCTCGGGCCCGACGACGTCTGAGCCCAGGCAGAGCACGTTCATGTCGTCGTGCTCGACGCCCTGGTGGGCCGAGTAGGTGTCGTGGCAGACGGCGGCGCGGATCCCGGCGAGCTTGCTGGCCGCGACCGACGCGCCGACCCCGGAGCCGCAGACGAACACCGCACGCTCGGCACCTCCGCTGCGAATCACCTCGCCGACCTCGCGCGCCTTGTCGGGATAGTCGATCCGCGGGGTGGCCTGGTCGGTGCCGAGATCCACCACCTCGTGTCCGAGCGCCGTCAGCTCCTCCAGCAGCCGCTCACGCAGTCTGACGCCGCGGTGGTCGAAGGCAACCGCGACTCGCATAGGATCGTTACGTTACCCGGATGAACGAGACCGAGCGCTGGCGGGAACTGGGACAGCAGCTGCGGGTCGACTCGATCCGCGCCGCCGCCGTCACGAAGTCGGGCCACCCCACCTCGTCGATGTCGGCGGCCGACCTGATGGCCGTGCTGCTCGCCAAGTACCTGCGCTACGACTTCGACCGGCCCGACGATCCCAACAACGACCACCTCGTCTTCTCCAAGGGCCACGCGTCGCCTCTGCTCTACTCGATGTTCAAGGCGGCCGGCGCGATCACCGACGAGGAGCTGCTCACCTTCCGAACCTTCGGCCACCGGCTGCAGGGCCACCCGACGCCGGCGATCCCGTGGGTCGACGTCGCGACCGGCTCGCTCGGGCAGGGGCTGCCGTACGGGGTCGGCATCGCGCTCGCCGGCAAGAAGCTCGACCGGCTGCCCTACCGCGTCTGGGTGCTCCACGGCGATAGCGAGGTGGCCGAGGGCTCCGTCTGGGAGGCGTTCGAGCATGCGTCCTTCTACGGGCTCGACAACCTGACGGTTGTGCTCGACGTGAACCGGCTCGGCCAGCGCGGCGAGACGATGCACGGCTGGGACCTCGACTCCTACGCCGAGCGGGCGCGCGCCTTCGGCTGGCACGCGATCGAGATCGACGGGCACGACGTCGAGGCGATCGACCGCGCCTACGCCGAGGCCGTCGCGACGGAGGGCCTGCCGACAGTGGTCGTGGCCAAGACGCTCAAGGGCAAGGGCGTCAAGGAGGTCGAGGACAAGGGCGGCTGGCACGGCAAGGCGCTCGACCACCCGGAAGAGTCGATCGCCGAGCTCGGCGGCGAGCGCAACATCGTCGTCGACGTCGCCAAGCCTAAGCGCGGCGAGCCGCACCGCTTCGAGGTCGAGGGCCCGCTCGAGCTGCCGACCTGGGAGCTCGGCGAGGAGGTCGCGACCAGGCGCGCGTACGGCGACGCCCTCGCAGCCCTGGGCTCGGCCCGCGGCGACGTGGTCGCGCTCGACGGCGAGGTCTCGAACTCGACCTACGCCGAGATCTTTGCCGAGGCCTATCCGGACCGGTTCTTCGAGATGTACATCGCCGAGCAGCAGATGGTCGCGGCGGCGGTCGGGCTGCAGGTTCGGAAGTGGGTGCCGTTCGCGTCTACCTTCGCGGCGTTCCTCTCGCGCGCGTACGACTTCATCCGCATGGCGGCGATCAGCGAGGCGAACATCCGACTCTGCGGCTCCCACGCCGGGGTCTCGATCGGCGAGGACGGGCCCTCGCAGATGGCGCTCGAGGACCTGGCGATGATGCGGGCCGTCCACGGCTCCACCGTGCTCTACCCCTGCGACGCGAACCAGAGCGCGAAGCTCGTCGCGGAGATGGCGGACCGCGAGGGGATCGTCTTCATGCGCACGACCCGCGCGGCGACTCCCGTCGTGTACGGCGCGGGGGAGGAGTTCCCGATCGGCGGCTCGCGCGTGCTGCGCGGTGGTGACGACGTCGCGATCGTCGCCGCCGGGATCACGCTGCACGAGTCGCTCAAGGCGGCGGACCGGCTCATCGCCGAAGGCATCGACGCGCGCGTCATCGACCTGTACTCGGTGAAGCCCGTCGACGCCGAGACGCTGCGCGCGGCCGCGGAGGCGACCGGCGGGCGGATCCTCACGGTCGAGGACCACTGGTCCGAGGGCGGGATCGGCGACGCGGTGCTCGAGGCGCTCTCCGACGGCGAGACGCCCGCGCGGGTCGTGCGGCTGGCCGTGCGCGAGATGCCGGGCTCCGGGAAGCCGGCGGAGCTCCTGGCCGCGGCCGGGATCGACGCCCCACACATCGCCGAGGCGGCGCGTTCGCTCGTCGGCGCAGCCGTCCAGGCCTAGAACAAGCGTCTGTAGAGGTCGCGCTGCCGCTCGTGGGCGGCTTGGTAGCGCTCCACCCGGTGCGCGTCAGGCTCGTAGGTTCGGCCGAGCGGTGCCGGGTCGGGCTCGGCGCCGAGCCGCTCGAGGGTGTAGACGGCCGCACCGTGGGCGGAGCCCTCGGCGACCGCCGAGGCCGTCACTGGGCGCTCGAGAACGTCTGCGCAGAGCTGGATCCAGTCAGGGTCGGAGAGCAGCGCGTGTCCCGTCGCGACGACCTCTCTCACCTCCGGGAGCTGGTCCGCGATCTCGGCGAACCGGTACGCGACGCCTTCCAGCCCGGCCTGCAGCAGGTCGGCGGCGTCCGTCTTGAAGCTGAGGCCCGCGATCGCGCCGGTGGCTCGCGCGTTCCAGCCGGTGCTCCGTTCCCCGCCGAGCAGCGGCAGGAAAGTGAGCCCGTGCGCGTCCGGCTCGCGCGGCTCGGGGTGGTCGAGGCGGAGCGTCCGCTCCAGCCACGCGCGCAGGTTGCCGCCGTCAGAGACCGCCCCGCCCTCGACGACGCGCCGGCCGTCCAGGAAGTAGCAGAAGAGGCCCGCTCGGGGATCCGGCGCGGCCTCATGCACCACCCGGTACGCACCCGAGGTGCCGATCATCAGCGCGGCCCGGTCGGCGGTGGTGCATCCGGCGCCGAGGTTGGAGCAGGCGCCGTCGCCCAGAGGCGGAAAGGCGGGCGCGTCGGTCGGCCCGTCGTCGATCGGAGGCAGGAGCCCGTGGTCGAGCTCGAGCTCGTCGAGCAGCTCCTCGTCCCACGCCTGGGCGCGGAGGTCGAGCAGGCCCGTGCCGGAGGCCATCGAGAGGCTCGTGCGCAGCTCGCCGGTCAGCTCGCGGAAGAGGTAGTCGGCAAACGAGACCACCCGGCTCGCGCCGGCCAACACCTCCGGGCGCTCGGCCCGCAGCCACGCGAGCTTCGCGGGCCAGAAGCTCGGGTGAAGGAACGAGCCGGTGCGTGCATGGATCTTGTGTGGGTCGAGCCGAGCCGCCAGCTCCTCGGCCTCCGCGGTCGCCCGTCGGTCCTGCCAGAGCAGCACCGGAGTGCTCGGCCGGCCGGCGGTGTCGAGCACGAGCAGGGTGTGCCAGAAGCAGGAGATCCCCAGCGCGTCGTGGGCGTCCCCGGCCTCGGCGAGCACGGCCCGGCTCGCGCGCACGAGCTCGTCGGCGTCGAGCTCGGCCGAGCCGTCCGGCCCGTACCGCGGCTCGTACGCCCGTCGCGCCGAGCCTTCGAGCTCCCGCCCGCGCTCGTCGAACGCGCACGCCCGCACGGATGAGCTGCCGACGTCGAGTGCGAGCACCCGCATGGACGGACCCTATGTCTCCTAACGCAAGGCGCCGCCTCCAGCGAGGCGGCGCCTTGGTCCCCTCAGTTGTGAAGCGCTACTTCAGCTTCGCCTGCGCCGAGACACACTTGGCGAAGGCATTCGGCCGCGCGCCGTACTTCTGCCGGAATCCGCTCGGATCCGAGCGGCGCATCGTCTTGCACGTCTTCGACGCATTCACCAGTGCCTTGGCGAGCGCCGCATTGCTCGCCTGCAGCTTCTTTAGGACGCAGTTGCCAAAGGCATTGCTGAGACCCTTGTTCGTCCCGTAGAACTGCTGGAACGACTGGTTGTTGTGCGTCGAGGCGAAGGTCGCGTCAGTGGCCTCGGCAAGGCAGGCTTGAGCGGCGACGACGACGTTGGTCGTCTGCGCCCGGGCGACGATCGAGACGCACTTCCCGAAGGCGTTGCCGTGATTGGCGTTCGTGCCGAACGACTGCTTGAAGACCGGACGCGTCATCACGGCGCGCAGTGCCGCACAGGCTCGAGCGGGGTTCAGGGCCGGCTGAGGCGCTGCCGACGAGCTGCTGGCCTTGAGCGAGACGCAGTTTCCGAAGGCGTTCTTCTGCTTCGCGCCCTTGCCGTAGAACTGCGCGAACGTCTTCCCGTCGTGGCTGGAGGCAAAGTTCGGATCGGCCTGTTCCGCCCGGCAGAGTGCCGTAGCGGCCGTCAGGTTTGCCTGCTCGAACCGCGCCAGCTTCGAAACGCACTTACCAAAGGCGTTCGAGCCTCCGCCGAAGGCCTGCGTGAAGGCGACAGCGCCCATCTTTGCCCGCAGCGCCGCGCAATCCCGGCCGGCAGCCTGCCCCGGCGGCGGAGTCGCGAGCGCCGCCACGGGCGCGAGCGCGAGCACCAGCGCCGCGCAGATGATCAATTTTCGCATCGAAACCTCCTGTAGTCGTCCCAAGAAAAGACGCTGCAAAGGTCACAGCCTGTCGCGGTGCTTACAGAAGCCTTACCTCCTCGGCGGCATACCCTTAGGCGCCGACTCGGCGGCGCCGACCAGAGAGGCCGTGCGGGCTTTGCCCGTACGGCCGTCTGACTTACCCGCTCGGAAGCAGATGGAATGGGCGCCTTCCACCGAGCTAGCCTCTTAGGCGATGCCGGTTGTCACCGCCTCCAACCTGCGCAAGGAGCTCGCGGGCTCGCTGCTCTTCGAGGGCGTCTCGTTCACCGTCGAGCGGCGGGACCGACTCTCGCTGTCCGGGCCGAACGGGGCCGGCAAGACGACGCTGCTCCGGATGCTGGTCGGCGAGAGCGAGGTGCACGGCGGCGAGGTCGCGTTCGCCAAGGGCACGCGCATCGCGCTTCACGACCAGCGGCCGCCGCTCGACCGCGGGCTGACCCTGCGCGAGTACTCGCTCAGCGCGGCGCGCGACCTGATCGAGACCGAGGGGGAGCTACGCGCACTCGAGCAGGCGATGGCCGGCGGCGATCACTCGCCTGCAACCCTCGGCCGTTACGCCGAGGCGCAAGCCCGGCTCGAGCACGCAGGCGGCTACCGCTGGCGCGACCGCGCCGCTGCCGCGCTCCGCGGCCTCGGCTTTGCAGAGCACGACCTCGAACGGCCGCTCGACACGTTTTCGGGCGGCGAGCTGACGCGCGCCTCGCTTGTCCGCGCGCTCGCCGGCGACCCCGACCTGCTCCTGCTCGACGAGCCGACGAACCACCTCGACGTCGAGAACCTCGAATGGCTCGAGCAGGAGCTGCAGTCGCTGGACGCGGCGGTAATTCTCGTCGCCCATGACCGCTGGTTCCTCGAGGCGGTCACGACCGGAGTGCTCGAGCTCGAGGCCGGCCGCTCACTGTTCTTCCCCGGGCCCTGGCACGCCTGGCGGCTGGAGAAGGCCTCGCGCGCGGCCCATGCCGCTAAGACGGCGGAGCGCGTCGGGGTCGACATCGCGCGGCTGGAGCGCTTCGTCGAGCGCTTCCGCTACAAGAAGAGCAAGGCCAAGCAGGCCCAGGCGAAGCTTACGCAGATCAAGCGGCTGGAGAAGGAGCGCTCGGGCGCGGCGGGCGACCTCGAGCTGCTGACCCGCCGGAGCAAGTCGCTGGGCTTCGACTTCCTGAAGCCCGCGCGGAGCGGCCGGACGGTGATCGAGGCGACCGCGCTGGGAGTTGCCGCCGGCGACAAGCAGCTCCTCACGGACGCGTCGTTCGCGCTCGAGCGGGGCGAGCATGTCGGCCTGGTTGGCCCGAACGGCTCGGGCAAGACGACGCTGCTCGAGACCCTGCTCGACGAGCGCGAGGCGACCGCGGGCTCGGCGCGCCTCGGGCACGGCGTCGTCCCGGCGTACTTCTCGCAGCACGAGGTGGAGCTGGACGAGCGGGGGAGCGTGCTCGACTGCGCCCAGCGGGCGACCGGGCTCTCGCGGCCACAGGCCCAGAACATGCTCGGGCGCTTTCTCTTCTCAGGCTGGGAGGCGCACGAGAAGCCGGTCACCGCGCTCTCGGGCGGCGAGCGGCGCCGGCTGGCGCTCGCGCTCGTGGTCGCCTCGGGCGCGAACCTCCTCGTCCTCGACGAGCCTACGAACCACCTCGACCTGGAGAGCCGCGAGGCGCTCGAGGCCGCGCTCGACGCCTTTCCTGGGACGGTGCTGCTCGTTTCGCATGACCGGGCGCTGCTGGACGCGGTCGCCCATCGGCTGCTCGCCATCGAGGACGGGACGCTGCGCTCGTTCGACGGGGGCTGGGCGGAGTACGCGCGGCGGCTCGAGGCGCCGCCTCCGGCTCCCATGGCGCCGCCCGTGCGAAAGGAGAAGCCGAAGCCGCGCCCTGAGCGGCCTCCGCGTCCGAGCCGGCTCGAGCAGCTCGAGGGCAGGATCTCGCGCCAGGAGGAGGCCGTCGCGGAGCTCGAGCGGCGGCTCGCCGACGACTGGTCGGACGTCGAGACGCTCGCCGCGCACCGCCAGGCCCGGGCCGAGCTCCAGGGCCTGATCTCGCGCTGGGAGCGGCTCTTCGAGGAAGCCCAGGCTTAGAGACTCCCACAAAATGAGCACGAGCCGTCTGGCCGCGCGTGAGTCATTCTGTGAGAGCCTCTTAGCGCTCGCGGCTCAGGCTCCGCGCGTACTCCCGGCGGTTCTTGAGCCAGGCGCGCGTGGCCAGCGCGAGCGGAGCGAGGACGAACAGCGCAAGGAGCGCGATCGGAATGGCCCACCAGCCGCGGCTGTGCTTCGGCGGCCCGGTGACCGCCGGCGGCGGAGCGCTCGCGGCACGGCGCTTTCCGGCGGCCTTCTGTTCGGTCGCCTTCGCGCGCTTGGCGACCGTCCTCGCTTTGGCCTTCGCCTTCGACGACTTCGTACTGGCGACCGCGGGCGGGCCGTGGAATTTCTTCGGCATCCAGTAGCTGACGCGCCAGCGCCCGTCGTCGCCCTTGACGACCTCGACGTCGGCGGTCAGCGCCGAGTAGCCGGACCCGGGCTTCGGGAACAGGTAAACCTCGAGGCCGACGGCGTCCGTCTGCGAGTACTCGACGTACCCCTGCCCGAGCCCACGGTCCGCGGCAGGGTACGGCACGACCGGAAGATCGCCCTTGCTCCATTGCTTGCGGGTGAAGCCCTCGCGCAGGGTCGGCGCGGAGATCGCCCACGAGGTGCCCACGTTCTGGCGGTCGACGGCGGTCAGGATGAACTGACGGAGAACGCGGCTGACCTCGCGTTGCCTCGCCTTCGTGTACGGCGCCTTCTTCGGCTGCGCATAGCCGGGAACGCTGATGTTCGGGCCTGTGGCCGCGCCGGGATTGCCGGGATTGGAGTAGTGGATCCCGAGGAGGATCAGGGGCACGCCGACGGCGATCAGCGCAGCCGGCCAGACCAGTCGTCGGCGCCAGCGCGGTGACTTCAGGATCCGCACGACGGCATTCTGCCGATGAGTCACTCCTGGCTGTCGAAGGTGGCGACCACCGCCTCGGCCACCACTTTCAGCGGCCGTCCCGAGACCTGGCTGGCCTTTCGAAGGCGCGCGAATGCCTCCTGCTCGGTGAGGCCTTCTCGCTCCATCAGCAGGCCCTTGGCCCGCTCGATCCACTTGCGCGAGGACAGCGCCTCTGCGAGGGAATCGGCCTGTGCACGCAGGGCGACGAGCTCCTCGTGCCTTGCCAGCGCGGTCCTGATCGCCGGCAGCAGGTCCTGCTCCCGGAACGGCTTCACGAGGTAGCCGAACACCCCGGCCTCGATCGCGCGCGCGACGAGCTCGTCCTGGCCGTACGCGGTCAGCATCACGATCGGGATCGGGCGCTCGTCCAGGATCCGCCGCGCCGCTTCGATCCCGTCCAGCCGGGGCATCTTCACGTCGAGCACCGCCAGGTCCGGCTGCTCAGCGCGGGCGAGCTCGACCGCCTCGAGCCCGTCCTTCGCCTCCGCGCAGACCTCGAAGCCGGCGCGCTCGAGCAGGTCCCGCAGGTCGAGCCGGATGATCGTCTCGTCCTCTGCGACGAGGATCCTCATGGCGCGGATCGTAGACTTCACCGTCGTGAGCGCCTGTTGCTCACGTGGGTACGAGCGGCTCTTCGGACCGCGAATGGCGCGGCGGGACGCGCGACGCTACCGAAAGCGCGGCCTCGACCACACCGCGCAGCGCCTCGTGGACGAGCTGTCCGCGCGAGGGGTCGAGGGCGCCGCCGTGCTCGAGGTGGGAGGAGGAGTCGGCGCGGTCGACCTCGAGCTGCTGAAGCGCGGCGCCGAGCGGGCGACTGTCGTGGAGCTCTCGCACGGCTACGACGACGAGGCGCTGGCGCTCGCACGCGAGGCGGGAGTGGAGGCGCACATCCAGCGGCAGCACGGCGACTTCGTCGAGCAGGAGGCGGGAGTGGCGCAGGCCGATCTCGTCGTGATGCACCGGGTGGTCTGCTGCTATCCGGATCCGGAGCGGCTCGTCGGCGCGGCGGCCGGCCACACGCGGCGGCTGCTGGCGATGAGCTTTCCCCACGATGCCTGGTGGCTGCGGCTCGGAGTGGCCGTGGCGAACCTGTGGCTGCGGTTGACCGGGCGGATCGAGACGTTCGTGTACCCGCCTGGACGCGTCGTCGCTGCGGCCGAGGGCTCCGGGATGCGGACGGTGGTGCACAAGAGCTCCGGCCGAATCTGGCGCGTCGCGCTGTTCGAGCGGAACGCCGGCTAACGCCGGCCGAGAGACGCCGTAGCTGGGGCCGTCGTCCGTTACCGTCCAGCGTATGGCGATCCAACGCATGGAGCACGTAGGCATCGTGGTCGACGACCTCGCGGCCGCGACGGCATTCTTCGTCGAGCTCGGACTCACGCTGCAGGGCCAGTGGTCCGTCGAGGGCGATTGGGCGGACCGCGTGGTGGGGCTCGAGGGCATCCGGGTGGACGCCGCGATGCTGGAGACCCCGGACGGCCACGGACGGCTCGAGCTGGCGAAGTTTCACGCCCCGTCGGGCCCGGACGGCGACCTGCACGCGCCGGCGAACGCACCGGGCCTCCGCCATCTCGCATTCGCAGTCGACGACATCGACGCCGTCGTCGCCGGCTTGCGAGCCCGCGGCGCGGAGCTCGTCGGCGAGGTGGAGAACTACGAAGACATCTATCGGCTCTGCTACGTCCGCGGACCGGAGGGGATCATCGTCGAGCTTGCGGAGAAGATCGGCTAAGGGCTCCGGCGAAAGTGGCCACGCGGGTCCCGACCCGCCCCCTGCCATGGCGGTCAGCCTATCGCCGCGCCGCGCACGCGTTCGTGACGGGACCGTGCCAAGAGCGTGACGATCTGTCCACAGCGGCTCAGGCCGGAAACACGACCTCGGCGCGCAGCCCGCCGTTGGAGTCCAGCGACAACGTCCCCCCGAGCTCGTCCCGGACGAGGGCGCGGACGATGGAAAGGCCCGTCCCCGAGACCGGCTCCCCGTCCAGGCCGGAGCCGTCGTCCACGACAACGAGCACGACCTGCCCATCGCGCCGCGTCAGCTCCACGCGAACCACCTGACCACCGTGCTCGAGCGCGTTCTGGAGCAGTTCGGAGAACACGAGCGCCAGCGCCGTCGCCCGGTTGCCCGCCAGCGCCACCGGCTCGAGCGAGGCGTCGACCTCCTTCGCGGCGCCGAGCCCCTGTACGAGCATCGCCCGCAGGCGCTCCAACAGCTCGTCCAGCTCGACGTCGTCGTCCCGCCGCTCCGTCAGCACCTCGTGCACGGCCGCGATCGCAAGGATGCGGTTCACGGAGTCGTCCAGCGCCTTGCGCGGATCGACGCCGTCGGCCCGCGCCTGCAGGCGAAGCAGGGACGCCACCGTCTGCAGGTTGTTCTTGACCCGGTGGTGGATCTCCTGGGCCAGCACCCCGCGCAGCACCGCCCGCCCGTGCTCGAGCGCGACCGCCGCGTGGCTCGCGATCGACCCGAGCAGCGCCTGGTCGTCCGCGCTGAACGGCGAGTCGCGGTCGCAGACGAGCTCGCCGACCTGGCGCCCCTTCCAGCGCAGCGGGACCCGCACGGCGTGTCGCCCTGCACGGCCTTCCGGCCAGCCCACCTCGCCGTCCTCGAGCACGATCGCGGCACCGCTGGCGCCCAGCGCGTCGACGGTCGCCTCGACGATCCCCTCGAGCGACTCCTCGAGGTAGAGCGACTCCGAAACCGCCTCCGAGATCCGTGCCAGCGCCTCGAGCTCGACCACCCGCCGTTGCGCCTGCGCGTAGAGCTTCGCGTGCTCGATCGTCTGGCCCACCTGGGAGGCGATCGCAACGAGCAGGTCGATCTCGCCCGGGGAGAACGCGCGGGCCTCCCGCGTACGCACGTTCAAGGCCCCCTCGAGCGTCTCCCGCGCGAGGATCGGCACGGCGAGGATCGACTCGTACTCGTCTTCCGGGAGGTTCGGGAACGCCTTGAAGCGTTCGTCCAGGTGGGCCCGCGCCGGGATCATCACCGGCTCGCGCGCCGCCGCGGCCGCCCCGGTGATCCCCTCGCCCGCCCGCATCCGCGGGCGCCCGGTCATCTCCTCGACCCTGGTGCCGAAGGTCGCGCGCAGAACCAGCTCGTCGGCCTGCTCGTCGTAGAGGTAGACGAAGCACGCGTCGGCGCCGAGCGCATCGGCGACCTCGTGCGCGACGAGCGAGAGCACCTCCTCCAGATCGAGCGTCGAGTTGACCGCCGCGATCGTCTCGGTCAGCAGGCGCAGATGACGCGCCGTCTCGTCCACGCAGCGATTGTAGGTAGCCGCTGAGGGTCCTAGGCTTGCCCCGTGAGCAGGTACCAGTGGCTGCTGTTCTTCCACGTCACCGGTGCGTTCCTCCTTCTCGGCGGCGGCGTGATCGCGGCCACGCTCAACCTCGCCGCGCTGCGGCGCGAGCGGCCGAGCGAGATCCTGCTGCTCTTCAGCCTGATCCGCGTCGCGGTGGCGCCGATCATGGTCGGTGCCCTGCTCGCGCTCGTCTTCGGCCTGTGGCTCGTGCACGAAGCGGGCTTCGGCTACGGCGACACCTGGGTCGTCCTGGCACTGGTGCTGTTCGTCGTCGGCAACGCGCTCGGAGGAATCGGAGGGCGGCGAGACGAGCGCACCGCCCGCTTCGCACGCGAGCTCGCTGCCTCGGGCGACGCGCCCAGCGCCGAGCTCCGCGCACGGGTCCGCGACCCGGTCTCGCTCACGCTGAGCTACGGGAGCGGCCTCGTCTTCGTCGCGCTGCTCGCGATCATGATCTGGAAGCCGGGGAGCTAGTGCTCGCCGTCGTTCGCCCGGACAGCTGGAACCTGCCGCTCTTCCTGCACGTGTTCGGCGCGATCGTCCTCTTCGGAATGACCGCGACGGTGGCCGTCGTGGGCTTCGCGAGCCGCAGCCGCAGCGAGCACGCCGCGATGCTCTCACGGGTCGCGTTGTGGACGTTCCTGCTCGGGATCGTGCCCGGCTGGATCCTCATGCGCGCGGGAGCTCAGTGGATCGTAGACAAGGAGTTTCCTGACGGAGCGAGCACACCTGGCTGGGTCGACGTCGGCTTCGTCGTCTCCGAGCCGGGCGCGGCGCTGCTCATCGTCCTCGGCATCACCGCGTGGCTCTGGAAGCGCCGCGGGGGAACCGGAGCGCCGGCCCTGGTCGTGGCCCTGCTGGCCACCGTGTACGTGCTCGCCCTCGGCGTGGCCTGGTTCGCGATGAGCGGCAAGCCTTCCTAAGGCGCTCGCTTGCGACGCCGACCAGAAGAGGCCGTGCCGGCTTTGCCGGCCCGGCCGCTAAGGCGTTCGCTGCCCAGAACGACCGCGAGCTGCGGAAGTCCCAGCAGCTCGCAGTCGGCCGTCAGTTGGATCTCGCCGGCCACAGCTGACGAGATCGACCTCATCTTGGCACAAAGGGCTCGGAGAGGCTCCCGTAACGTCTAGAGCACGGCGAGGTACCGCTCGAGCTCCCAGTCGGTGAGCTGCACGCGGTACTCGTCCCACTCCTTCCGCTTCAGCTCGACGTAGCGGTCGAAGATGTGCGGGCCGAGGGCCTTGCGCGCGAGCTCCGAGCCCGCCAGCTCGTCGATCGCCTCACCGAGCGTCTCGGGCAGCGAGACGATCCCGCGCTCACGCCGCTGCTCGGGCGTCAGGTGGTAGAGGTTGGTCTCCATCGGGTCGGGGAGCTCGTAGCCGCGCTCGATCCCTTCGAGCCCCGCCTGTAGCAGGGCGGCGAAGGTCAGGTACGGGTTGCAGGCCGGGTCGGGGCAGCGGATCTCGGCCCTCGTCGCCTGCTCGGAGCCCGGCTTGTAGAGCGGGATCCGGATCAGGGC
>JBKPAM010000016.1:0-36495 GCA_046726435.1 Actinomycetota bacterium | reverse complement strand
CGAGCGTCGAGCCCTGGACGGTGCTGCTCGGGCGCCTCGAGGCCGGTGGCGTCTGAGCTGCGCGACGTCGCGCGGGGCCTCTGGCTCTGGCGACTCGAGTATCCGGACTGGAGCGAGGAGGTCGGCTGGCCGCAGCTCGTCACCTCGACTTGTGTCGAAACCGGCGGCGAGGTCGTGCTACTCGACCCGCTTGCGCCGCCCGAGGGGTCGGAGGTATGGCGGCGGCTCGACGCGCGCCCGCCGACGATGGTGGTCGTGCTCAAGCCGGATCACGTCCGGGACGTCGACCTCTTCGTAGGCCGCTACCGCGCGCGAGCCTTCGGGCCGTGGCTGTTCTGGCGACAGAACATTCCGGAGACGGAGCTCGAGCCCATCGAGCCGGGCAGCGAGCTTCCCGGCGGGCTAGTCGCCCTCTACGACGGCCGCGGCCGCAACGAGACACCGCTGTGGCTGTCCGAGCAGCGGGCTCTCGTCTTCGCGGACGCGCTCGCCGCGCCCGAAGGCGAACTGCGTGTCTGGGCAACGCCGCACCTCGAGCGCGCCCTCACGGCCCTCCGCCAACTCCTCGATCTCCCGTTCGAGCACGTGATCGTCTCGCACGGCGACCCGGTCCACGACCGTGCCGCCTACGAGCGGGCGCTCGAGCTCCCGCCCTGGGGACTGAACGCCTAGCCCGCGGAGGCCGTTAACCTGCCGCCGTGCCCGTCACCTACGAGCTGATCCACGTCAACCGGCTCGGCCACGAGCTCCGTCACGAGCTCCTCAGCGACGACGACCTCGAGCCCGGCGGCATCGTCCGCTCAGAGGGCCGCGACTGGATCGTCGACCGCGTCGACGAGAACCGCGTCTTCCTCGAGCCGGCCCGCTACCGGCTCGTTCTGCGGCACCCCGAGGGTGAGGTGGAGAACGGCGCCCTCCGCCGTTACCGGCCCGACGCGCCGCGCCTCGGCCACACCTTCAGCACCGTCGTGGACGGCGCGCCGGTCGTGTGGTCGGTCGTCGGCGAGCGTCTGGCGCGCGACGACGACGGCAAGCCGCTCCTCGAGCTCACCGCGGAGCGCGACCACTCCGAGCGAGACGAGCCGCCGAGCCTGCCGGAGCACGAGCTGGAGCACACGCTCGCACGCGACGAGGATCGCGAGGATGCTGCGGCCGGGCTCGCCCGCGCGGAGGAGGCCGGGCTGCTCGCGGAGCTCGTCGCACTCGAGCCCGAGGAGGCACCCGACTGGGACGAGGCCGCGGCCTACATCGACGCTCTTATCATCGAGGAGATCGAGGACGACCTGCTCGTCCTCTGCGGAGTCGACCCGAACTCCGACCCACAGGAGACCTGGATCGCGACGGTCAAGGAGCGGCTGCGGGCCGACCTGGAGAGCCTCCGCGCCGACGTCGAGGGCAACCATGACGAGATCGAGGAGTGGGACTTCCGGGACGGGAGCGTCTTCGCCGCGTTCGGCACCTTCGACGACCAGTCGAACCCGAACAGCGGCTTCGGCTGGCTCGCGCGCCTCGTCGACGCGAGCGCCACCGCCGCGGCCGGCATGACGCGCGTCCGCAAGGCCGAGCTCGACGTCTAGCCGGTAGTTGTCACTGCATCGTCACCGCGGGCGAACCGTCGCGTAACCCATCCCTTCGCGCCCCTCTCGTAACGTCGCCCCGGTGAGCGCCGTCAGCCTCGCCGGCGCACCGATCGCAGGCTAGGGGGGATCCGCCGACCGCCGCCAGGTGGCTGGGCCGCGGGGGCGGATGAGGAGCGCGAAGGGCCCGTCCTGAGTGCGGGCCCTTCGCGCTTAGAGGTGGCGCCCTAGGACTGAGCCCAGGGAAGCCCGTCCCAGCTTGGGAGCGGGCCGGGCTCCCACTTCGGGAACGGCGCGTACGCCTCGGCCGGGACGCTGGTCTCGGTCTCGACGCCGGCGCCGTGCCGCAGGGCGAGCTTCGAGCGCGGGTAGACGATGCCCTTTTCGGGCCAGCCTTCCCGCGCGCCGCACATGAAGATCACACAGGGGTCGTCGCCCGCGCCGACGAAACCGTGCTCGGTGTGCGGCGGGCAGTGCACGAAGTCCCACGCCTTCAGCAGCCGCTCCTCGCCTTCGATCAGCAGCAGGCATTCGCCGGCGAGCACGAGGAAGTCCTCCTGGTTGGCCTCGCGGTGGTACCGGCCGCCGCTCTGCCCGGGCTGGAGCACGGCGATCGTGTAACCGACCTGCGGGAACGGCGCCTCGTCGCCCTCGAAGATGCACGCGGTGCCCAGCGCCTCGTTCGTCACCCACGCCGCCTCGGGAACGTTGACGACGAACCAGCCGTCGGTGACCGCGGTCAGGCCCTCTTCGCGCTGCTCGAGCCGAGCTTCCTCGACCATCTGCGGCACCCTACGCGAGCGGGGTGGCGTGGCGGGGCTCATAGAGCTGCATCTCCGCGCCGCCGGGGAGGAGCATCGTCACGCTGATGCCGTAGCCCATGTCCTCGGGCTTCCCTTGAAACTCGATGCCCTTCGAGCGCAGCTCGGCCATGGTCGCGACGATGTCGTCGCACATGAGGCTCAGCTGGTGGCCCGGAGTGTCGCCGGGGTGGACGCCGAGCTCAGCCGGCGGCAGGGCGAAGATCAGCCAGCCGTCTCCGTCGTCAACGTGCTTCCAGCCGAAGACGTCGCGGAAGGCGGCGCGCACCGCCTCGGGCTCGGAGGTGTAGATCAGTACGTGTGCGCCGGTGATCATCGGCCTGTCGAGAGCAGTTCGCTCAGGCCGTAGTCGGCAGGCAGCTTGCCGTCGTCGCTTCCGAGGCCCGGATCGGCGCCGCGCTCGAGCAACAACAGGGCGAGCTCCTCGTCGCCGTTCTGGGCCGCACTGTGCAGCGCGGTGAATCCGCCCTCGCCGCGCCCGTTGACATCGGCGCCGGAGTCGAGCAGAAGCCGCGCGAGCGAGACGGAGCGAACGAATGCAGCGGTACCGAGCGGCGGCACGCGGACCTGCTCGTTGGTCGAGAGCGCGTTCGGGTCGGCGCCGCGTTCGAGCAGCAGCCGCGCAGCCTCCTCCTGGCCGCCGAACACGGCGAGATGTAGGGCGGTGAAGCCGTCGCCCGAGAGTGCGGTGGCCTTTCCGGGCTCGTCTTCCAGGATCCGGCGAAGCGCGTCGACCCGCCCGAACGCCGCCGCCTCGAACACCGACAGCTCCTCGTCCGGTGGCAGGAGCTCTCGTGCACCCTCGACGTTCCCGGCGTACAGCGCTTCCAGGGCCTCGCTCACAACCGGTGAGTCTAGGGCGATCAGGCAGCCATGGAGGCGTAGCGCGACCGGCCGCGCCGCACGCCGATCGCCAGCAACCCCAGCGCGGCTGGAATGCCGAGCGCGAGCGGCAGGATTCCGCCCGAGTTCAGCGTCTTCCGGTCCTGGATGCTCACGCGCACTGTCGGGCCTGTCGTCGGCGGCACGGGCGCGCCGCTTCGCGGCAGGGCGGCGACGTACACGCCGATCGTGCCCGCGTTGACGGCGTTCATCGGCCAGCTGAGCGTCACGGAGCTGCCGGGCGGGATCGGCGCTAGGTAGCGCGTGCGGTGGGACGACCAGTCCTCCGGGTCGACGTAGGTGTGGCCGGTGAGGTCGACGACGTTGAGGTGGGCGACGAGACCGGTTGCCGCGGTCGCGCCGCGGTTCTCGATGCGCGAGTGGAAGACGAACTTGTGGCCGAGCTTCGTCGCGACGGTGACGCGGTCGTTCCTCACCGCGACGCCCGCCGCCGCCGGCGCAGCCATCACCAGGAACACGACGCTCACGAGCAGCAGGCGCCTCATCCGGAGACTCCTCCTTCCAGCCGGACGAAGCGTGCGCCCGCGATCAGCGCCGCGCCGGCGAACACGCACGCGCAGACGAGTGGCGAAAGCAGCCACGAGACGTCCTGGCTCCACGCGTGGCCGCTGGTGACGATCTTGCCCACGTAGTGCTCGCCTGCGGTGATCGGGTTCGCCCGCAGCAGGAAGTCGCCGAACCAGCCCTGCTGCGCGCTCGAGGGCAGCTGCGTGGGCACGAAGAGCGCGAGCAGGAGCAGTAGCGAGAGCGAGAGGCTGACGCGGTTGGAGGCCGAGAAGACGCTGATCAGCACGCCGAAGGAGGCAAGGAGGACCGCGAGCAGCGTCCCGACCACGACCCCGGTCAGGAGCGCGTCGCCGACCAGGCCGACTCCGCGGCCGAGGAACCACACGTACGGGATCGCGACCAGGAACGCGACCGCCCACAGCGAGAGCGCGCCGAGCAGCTTCCCGGCGGTCAGCTCGAGCCGCGAGACCGGCGTCAGCAGCAGGCTCTCGAGCGTTCCGCGCTCACGCTCGCCGCTGATCGTGTCGGCTCCCGCGAGCAGTGCCAACAGGGCGCCGACTGCGATCGCGACCTGCAGCAGGAGGTTGACCGTCTCCCGGTGCTCGAGGAAGTTCAGCGCGGTGTTGGTCGCGACGAGGTAGGCGATCACGCTGAGCAGAAGGCTGAACGCGAAGGTCAGGACGAGCCCGCGGCCGCCGAGCCAGAGATCGCGCAACTCCTGGACGGTCACGACGCCCATCTCACGCCGCTTGCGTCATTGCGAGGAAGGCGTCGCTGAGGCGGGCGCCCTCGAGCTCCGAGGAGAGGAGCGGGATGCCCGCGTTCACTACGGCGCTCACGGCTGCGTTCATCGATTCCTGCCCCGCGAGCTTGACGCGCACCAGACCCGGCTGGCCGTCGCTGGTCGCCGCCTCGACCCCGTCGGCAGCCGCCAGCGCGCGAAGGGCAGTGTCGACGTGCTCTGCAGCGACCCGCAACCTTCCGCCGCGCGGCGCCGCCGCCCTGCTCGCGACCTCCGCGACCGTCCCCTGCGCGGCGACTCGGCCCCGGTTCAGGATCAGCACGCGCGAGCACGTCTCCTCGACCTCGGCGAGCAGGTGGGTGCTGAGCAGCACCGTCGCACCGCGCTCGCCGGCGAGCCGCCGCACGGTGCCGAGCATCTGGCGCTGGCCTGCGGGGTCGAGGCCGAGCGTCGGCTCGTCGAGGAAGACGACCTTCGGCTCGTTCACCAATGCCCGCGCGATCCCGAGCCGTTGCCGCATGCCGCGGCTGTAGCTCGAGATCAGCGAGCGGCCGCGCTCAGCCAGCCCGACTTCCTCCAGCAGCGACGCTGCGAGCCCATGCGCGGCGGTGCGGCTTCGGCCGTAGAGCCGCGCGTGATAGCGCAGGTACTCCTCCCCGGTTTGCCGCTCCGGATAGCCGGCGCTCTCGGGCAATACGCCGATTCGACGGCGGATCTCCGCCCGCCGCGTGTGCGGCGCGCCGGCCACGGCGAAGCTCCCGCGCGTCGGCTCGAGGATCGTCGTCAGGACGCGGATCGCTGTCGTCTTCCCCGCGCCGTTCGGGCCCAGCACGCCGAGGATCTCGCCGGCCACCGCCTCGAAGGTCAGGTCGGCGACAGCGACGAGCGGGCCGTAGCGCTTCTCGACCCCGCGCGCCTCGACCGCCGCGCTCACGAGCCTCGCCGGAAGGAGACGAGCTCGTTCCGCTCGTTCCCGCCCTTGACCGTCTGCTCGAGCACGGTTCCGATCCCGCGGACGTAGTACTTGTGGTCGATCACGCCCCGCTCCAGCGGCGTCCACTCCTTCGTCAGCATCGCGCCGCGGAAGGTCCTGTAGGGCACCACCGCGGTCTGGCGCATGCGCACCACCGCGAAGTGATCCTCGGCCTCTCCCTTCAGGTACTCCTGTCGGGCGGACAGGCCCGGACGTGGGTGGGCGAACATGAAGATGCCGGGCTTCGCGCCGTGGACACTCGCCATCCAGCTTCCGGAGGTGCTCGTCACGTGTCCGTGGGCATCGAGCTCGGCGGTCTTCTCGCCGAAGTACCAGACGTTGCCCTTGGCGTCCTGGGTGTAGTAGTCGGTCGTCCGCTCGCCGAGCCGGCCGCGTAGGTAGAGCAGGTCGGAGACGGCCACGCAGCGCGCGCCGTCGATCATCCTGGTCTTGTGCGTGACGGTCATCACGTCGCGGGAAGGCTGCCCGTCCTTGACGCCGCGGTAGTGGTAGACCGAGCCGGGTCGGAGCGGGAACCAGGTATTCGTCACGTTCGGACTGAAGCCGCTGCGCTTCGCCGAGGTGGCGTTCGCCGACTGGGTGCTGCTGGCGGATCCCCACGCGGCGGCGAGCGCGAGGGCCACCATGGGAATCACGATGAGAGCTCGATGTGTCATGGCCGTGACTCTAGGAAGGGCAGATGAACACCAGATGAACGCAGCTCTTCATCTTGCGTTCATGAACGGAAGGGCACCATTACGCCATGCGGGTGCTCGTGGTCGAGGACGAGCTGCGGATGGCGAGCCTCATCCGACGTGGCCTCCTGGCTGAAGGCCTGGCCGCGGACGTCGCCCCGAACGGCGAAGACGCTCTCTGGATGGCCGAGGCTCATGAGTACGACGCGATCGTGCTCGACGTGTTGCTGCCGGGAATCAACGGCTTCGAGACGTGCCGGCGGTTGCGCTCGAACGGCGTCTGGGCGCCGGTTCTCATGCTGACCGCGCGCGACGCGGTCGAGGACCGCGTCTCCGGCCTCGACACCGGCGCGGACGACTACCTCGTGAAGCCGTTCGCGTTCGCCGAGCTGCTCGCGCGGCTGCGGGCGCTCGCGCGCCGCGGGAACGGCGAGCGACCGAGCATGCTCGAGGTCGGCGACCTCACGCTCGACCCGGCCACGCGGAAGGTCAGGCGCGGCGACGAGGATATCTCGCTCTCCGCGAAGGAGTTCGCGCTCCTGGAGACTTTCATGCGCCGGCCGGGCGAGGTGCTCTCGCGACTCCATCTCCTCGAGCACGCCTGGGACTTCGCCTACGACGCGCGCTCGAACGTCGTCGACGTCTACATCCGACACCTGCGGCGCAAGATCGACGAGCCGTTCGGACGCAGCTCGCTGGAGACGGTGCGCGGCGTGGGCTACAGGCTGCGGGCCGAGACATGAGCCGGCGCTTGCGACGGCGATTCCAGGCCGCCCGGGCCTTGCTCGGGCGGCCGTCTGCAATGACCGGTCGACACGTTGTCGATCGAGAGGATGGGCTGTGAGCGGTGTCCCGATCAGACTCCGCGTGACCGCGGCGATCGCCGTGGTGATGGCGCTCGTGCTTGCGGCCTCCGGCTGGTTCCTCTACGACCGGCTCTCGTCCCACCTGGCGACCTCGCTCGACCGCGAGCTCCAGGTTCGGTCCGAGGACCTCGGGACGCTCGTGAGCCATCCCGGGGCGTCGATTGCGGCGGACACCGGCGGGCGGCTGATCGAGCACGGCGAGAACTACTCGCAGCTCGTCGAGGGCGGCCGCGTTGTCGATGCGACCACTCCGCTAGGCAAGGCTCCTGTGCTCCGACCGGAACAGCTGCGCGCCTCCGCAGGCGGCCCGCTCTTCGCGGATCTCGGGCCGGTGCCGGGGCTGAACGATCCCTCGCGCGTGCTCGCTAGGCCGGTGGAGCATGGAGGCCGGCGGGTGGTGCTGATCGTGGGCGCGACGCGGCAGGACGACATTGAGACGCTCGCCAGCTTCCGCAACGAGCTCCTGATCGCGGGGCCGGTCGCGCTGCTGCTCGCCTCCCTTGCGGGCTACCTCGTGGCGGGACTGGCGCTGCGCCCGGTCGAGACGATGCGAAGCCGCGCGGCGCAGATCTCGGCGGAGAAGCCCGGCGAGCGGCTCCCGGTCCCGGCCACGAACGACGAGCTCGAGCGGCTCGGGACGACGCTGAACGACATGCTCACGCGGCTCGAGGACGCGCTCCAGCGCGAGCGCGACTTCGTGGCCGATGCAGGGCACGAGCTGCGGACGCCGCTCGCGCTGCTGCGAACGGAGCTCGAGCTCGCGCTGCGGCACGCCGACTCCCCGGAGGAGCTACGGGAGGCCGTGCGAACGTCGGTGCAGGAGGTCGACCGCCTGGCGCAGCTCGCCGAGGACCTGCTCCTGATCGCACGCTCGGAGCGCGGGCGTCTTCCGCTCAGCGTGCAACCGCTCGACGCCGACGAGCTGCTCACCTCGGTCGTGAACCGGTTTCGGTGGCGGGCCGACGAGTCCGAGCGCGCGCTCGTGCACGACGTGCCGGCGGGCGCGTCCGTCCACGGTGACAGGCTGCGGCTCGAGCAGGCGCTCGGCAACCTCGTCGACAACGCGCTCCGCCACGGCGGCGGCCGCGTGACCCTGCGGGCGGCAACGTTGAACGGAAGGGTCGAGCTCCACGTCGAAGACGAGGGGTGCGGCTTCCCGCCTGCGTTCCTGGAGCACGCGTTCGAGCGCTTCAGCCGCGCCGACCCGGCTCGGTCCGGCTCCGGTGCGGGCCTGGGGTTGTCGATCGTCCGGCTGATCGCGGAGGCGCACGGCGGCAGCGCCGAGGCCGCGAACGCGCGTAGCGGCGGCGCCGACGTCTGGCTCGTCGTCCCGCGTTAGCCCCCGCCGTCGACGCGCTCGAGGCCGTCCTCCGGGAGCGTTTCCCAGCTGACGACGGAGCGCGTGAAGATGTGCTTCCGCGGCCGCGATGAGAGGGGGTCGTCGATCGCGCTGAGCCGGACACTGGCCTGGTCGGACTCGGGCCAGCCGCCGCCGAAGAGGTTCGAGCCGCAGACCGAGCAGAAGGTCTTCGCGGTACCCTCGCCCGGCTGGTAGGTGCGGAGGAGCTCCTCGCCCTCGAGAATTGTGACCTCGTTGCTGCGCACGCGTCCGTTGGCGGTGCCGACGCCGCCGGAGAGCTTCTTGCACGTCGTGCAGTGGCAGAAGGTGCGCGCCTCGAACTCGTCGGGGACCTCGAACCGGACCCCGCCGCACTGGCAGCTGCCCCGTAGTGCCACGCTTCCGAGCCTATCGTAGGATCGGCCCGTGAAGATCCGCGCCGCGGTCCTCGAGCGCTTCGGCGAGCCGCTCGAGGTGCAGGAGCTCGACCTCGCCGAGCCACGGGCCGGCGAGGTGCTGGTCAGGCTCGACGCATGCGGTGTGTGCCACACCGACCTTTTCACCGCCTCGGGCGCCGATCCGTCCGGCTACTCGCCGACGGTGCTGGGGCACGAGGGCGCCGGCGTTGTCGAGCAGGTTGGCGAGGGCGTGGGCGACGTGGCTGTCGGCGATCACGTGGTGACGCTCTTCTCGCCGCAGTGCCGGGAGTGCGCACACTGCCGCGACCCGCGGACGAACCTCTGCCTCGCGATCCGCGAGCAGCAGGGCCAGGGGTTCCTGCCCGACGGGACCGCGCGGCTCTCGCGCGACGGCGAGGCGGTCCGGCACTTCATGGGCTGCTCGACCTTCGCCGAGTACACCGTGATGCCGGAGATCGCACTGGCCAAGGTGAATCCGGAAGCGCCCCCGACCGGGCGTGCCTGTTCGCGTGCGGCCTCTCGACCGGCCTTGGCGCGGCGATGAACACGGCGAAGGTGGCACCTGGCTCGGCGTGCGTCGTCTTCGGTGCCGGAATGGTCGGTCTGGGCGCGGTCGCGGGCTGCCGCCTGCAGGGCGCGGAGCGGATCGTCTGCGTCGACCTCTCCGAGGACCGGCTGGAGCTGGCACGCGGGCAAGGCGCGACGGACACAATCGTCGGCGGCCCGGACACCGTGGACCGAGTGCTGGAGATGACCGGCCGTTTCGGGGCGGACTACACCTTCGAGGCGACCGGCAACGTCGCCGTGATGCGGCAGGCCGTCGAGGCGGCGCGGATGGGCTGGGGCCTCGCGACGGTGTGCGGCGTCGCCGGCAAGGGCGAGACGCTGGACGTCGTGCCGCGGTTCCTGATCACCGGCCGCCGCGTCGCCGGCTCGTCCTTCGGCGGCGTCAAGGGTCGCGACCAGGTGCCGCAGCTCGTCGAGCGCTGGCTCAGCGGCGAGATCGACGTGGAGCCGTTCCTGTCGCACAGGCTCTCGCTGGACGAGGTGAATCGAGGCTTCGAGCTGATGGAGGCCCAGGACGGCATCCGCAGCGTGATCTCGCTCGGCTAGACGAGTTTCCGAATCGCAGCGAGGGTCTCTGCGAACTGCGGCGCGAGCGGGTCGATCAGCTCGAAGTGGCCGGTGCCCTCGAGCGTGACGAGCTCGGCCTCTCCGCCGGCCGCTTCAACGTAGCGCCGGCTCGTCTCGTACGGGACCGACTCGTCGGCAGTGCCGTGAAGCACGATCTGGCGGACGCCGAGCGGGAGCAGCTCGATCGGCGAGCCGTCCGCGAGGTGCTGGGGCGCCATGAAGCGCGCCGGCCCGTCGTCGGGCCCCTTCCGCGCGATCGCCTCGGCGACGTCCGAGACCGGGGCGAGCGCGACGACCGGCAGGCGCGCGTGCTTCGCCGCCCACAGCGCGAGCTGGCCGCCGGCCGAGTGCCCCACCAGCACGACGCGATCGTGCTCCAGCGGGAGGTGGTCGAGGTAGGCGACCGCCAGCACGAGATCCTCGCGCGCGGCCGGCCACACGCCGCCCGGGACGCCAACCGAGCGGTACTCGAGGTTCCAGGTCGCGATCCCCTCCGCGGCGAGGGCCCGGCACATGTGGCCGGTGTGGATCAGGTTGTAGACCGACTCCCAGTAGCCGCCGTGGAGCACGAGCGCGAGCGGGAACGGCGACTCGCCCTCCGGCACGCGGAGGTCGCCGAACTGCAGAGGCTCCGGTCCGTACGCGATCCGAGCGTCGGCCGCCGGCGGCGGCGCATCCGTGAGGATGTCGTGGCTGTCCCGCACGGCGCCGACCCTACCGGCGGCCAGATCAAGTACCGCCGACCGGGGCGTTCCAGAGTCGGATCACCGGCTGCTCGCGTTCGTAGCCGAGCGCGCTGAGCGTCGCCGGGTCGAGCGCGAAGAGCCGCCCCTCGCTCGGCGCGAGCATCAGCCAGCGGGCGGTCAGCACCCGCAGAAAGTGGCCGTGGCCGAACACGAGGACGTCGCCCTCGCAGCGTCGGAGCTCCTCGACCACGCGGTCGGCTCGGGCCCCGGCCTCCGCGACGCTCTCGCCGCCCGGGGCGCCGTAGCGCCAGATCGTCCAGTCCGGCACCTCCTCGCGGATCTCGGCCGTGCGCCGCCCTTCGTAGTCGCCGTAGTCCCACTCGGCGAGCTCGTCGCGCAGCTCGGGCTCGAACCCCGCGAGGCGCGCGGTGTCGGCCGCCCGCCGCAGCGGACTCGAGAGCACGAGCGCGAACGAGCGTCCCCGCAGCGCCTCGCCGACCGCCCGTGCTTCCCGCTCTCCGACCTCGGTCAGCGGCACGTCGGTGCGGCCGGTGTGCCGCAGGTCCCGGCTCCACTCGGTCTCGCCGTGACGAACGAGGACGACTTCCACCGGATCAGGTCGTCGCGAAGTAGATCGTCGTGGCCAGCCCCGCGCAGAAGCAGTAGATCGCGAACGGGATCAGGGTGTTCGTCTCGAAGAAGCGCATCAGGAAGCGGACCGCGAGGTAGGCCGTCGCCGCGGAGCACAACGCGCCGACGAGAGCCTGCCCCCGCACGCCGTCCCCGGTCGAGCCGAAGAGCTCGGGCAGCTTCAAGACCGCCGCCGCGCCGATGATCGGCGTCGCCAGCAGGAACGCGAACCGTGCAGCGTCCTTGTTGGAGAGCCCGGCAAGCAGCCCGCCGCCCATCGTCGCTCCCGAACGGGAGAAGCCCGGAATCAGCGCGAGCGCCTGAGCCGCACCGATCCCGAACGCCTCGCCGAAGCCCAGCTGCGTGGCGATGCGAGCGTCGTCGTCCTCTTCGGTCCGGGGCGCACGCCGCCGCAGGAGCTCAGCGCCGAAGAGCAGCACGCCGTTCAGCGTCAGGAAGACCGCCGCCGACTCCGGCGAGGCGAACACGGTCCGCAGCTTGTGCTCAAGGGTCAAGCCGAGGATCCCGGCGGGGATCGTGCCGATGACCAGCAGCCAGGCGAGCTTCGCGTCCGTATCGTCCGGGTCGATCCCGCGGTCGCGCAGGCTGCGCCCCAGTCCCTTCACGATCCGCACCCAGTCGGCCCAGAAGAACCCGAGCAGGACGAGCGCGGTCGCGAGGTGCGTCGCGACCAGGAACGCGAGGAAGTACGCGTCGTTCTGGTGGATGTTCCAGCCGAGCAGCCTCGGGAGGATCACGCTGTGCCCGAGGCTCGAGATCGGGAACAGCTCGGAGACGCCCTGCAGCAGCCCGAGCACGATCGCCTGCCAGTACGAGATGAGCGCGCCGAGGATCAACGTTGGTCAGGCGGCGCGGTGCGCGTGCCGGGGAGCGCTCTGGAACCAGGCGAAGACGAGCAACGCGAGGCCCAGCAGGAACGACGCGAGGCCGTGCTTGACGTGGTGGTGGTTCGACCCCGCTTCGTAGCCCGGGAGCCACGAAGGCAGCGACTTGGCCGGCTCGATCCAGTAGTAGAACGCGAGAGCGATCAGGACAACCCCGGCCAGCGCGGCGACGGTGATCACGGGCCGGCTGTTCAGGCGCACTCCCCTGACGATAGTCGCAGAGTCCGTTCGCATCCAGGAGAACCGCAGCGCGCTCGATACGGAAGGCTTACGACCACGACCGGCCTCGTTCGGCTCGGGGGTCGTAGCAACTATTGAACTTAATCCACAGGGGTGGTACGACTCATCGGTGACACGTGCCTGGCGCTCTGCGGCCGCGCGGGCTGTGCCGATGCGGCGACGAGTCTGGACGACGAGGCTCGTCCTCCCGCTCGCTCTCTTCGTGGTCCTCGCTGCAAGTCCGAGCTGGGCACCCGGGATGGGGCCGCCGAGCGCGCCCTCCGGATCACCGCTCAACCTCTCGCCCCCGCTCGTCAGCGGGACGACGATCGACGGGCAGACCCTGAGCGCCGACCCGGGCAGCTGGCAGAGCGACTCACCGCTCAGCTTCGACTTCCAGTGGCAGCGCTGTGACGCGAACGGGGCGGGCTGCCTCCCGATCGCCGGCGCGAGCGCGCAGAGCTACGGCCTGACCCCGGACGACGTCGGCTCGACGCTGGTGGTCGTGGTCACCGCCACCAGCAGCGACGGCTCGAGCTCGGCCAGCTCGGCGGCGGTCGGACCGGTGGCGCCCGCCCCGCCGGCGGTCGTGCGCTGGCCGCACGTGAGCGGGCTCGCGCAGGTCGGCCAGACGCTGAGCAGCACGAACGGCACCTGGAATGGCACGCCGCCCTTCAGCTTCCGCTACCAGTGGCGCCGCTGCGATGCAGCGCTGGCCGCCTGCGTCGACATCGCGGGGGCGACCGACCAGAGCTACACGCTCGTCCCGGCCGACGTCGGCTCGAGGCTGCGCCTGCGCGTCTTCGCCACCAACGCCGCCGGGACGAGCTACCAGAGCTCGAGCCCGACCGCGGTCGTGGTCGGCGCCCCGCCGGCCGGGCCGTGCGGCTGGGCGAGCAACGCACCTCCGGTGACCTACGACCACGTCGTTTGGATCGTGATGGAGAACAAGTCGTATTCCCAGGTCTTCGGATCCCCCTATGCGCCGTACCTCAACACGCTCGCGGGGCAATGTGGCGTCGCCGCGAACTTCACCGCCGCTGCCAACGCGAGCCTCCCCAGCTACATCGCATTGACGTCGGGGTCGACGCAGGGCATCGCCGACAGCGGGGGCCCTGCCAGCCATCCGCTCGCCGTCCCGAGCATCTTCTCCCAGGTGAACGGAGATTGGCGTTCGCTCCAAGAGTCGATGCCGTCGAACTGCTATCTCGTCGACTCCGGCCTCTACACCGTTCGCCACAACCCCGCCGCCTACTACACGAACATCGCCGGCGAGTGCGCGAACCAGGATGTGCCGCTCGGAGCGGTGCCTGACCTGAGCGCTCGTTTCACGTTCGTCACGCCGAACCTGTGCAGTGACATGCATGCATGTCCGACGACGCCCGACACGCCTTCACAGATCGCGGCCGGCGACGGCTGGCTCTCGGGATTCATGCCCATGATCCTCAACAGCCCCGAGTACCTTGCCGGCTCGACTGCCGTCTTCATCACGTTCGACGAGGGAAGCCCGGGCGACAACCACATCCTCACGGTCGTGATCTCGCCCTACACGCAGGCCGGGACTCTGTCGACGGACGCCTTCACCCATTACTCGATCCTCCGGACGAGCGAAGAGATGCTGGGGCTGACGCCGTTCCTCGGAGACGCGGCAACCGCGGCGAGCATGCGCAGCGCGTTCCACTTCTGACGTACGCCAGCGGTTCCGCACGCGACAATCGCATCCGAGGCGCTTCCTGCCCGCCGGGGACGCACCTCGAGCCGGCGCCTCCGTGGGAGGATGTAGGGCCGACGGATGGCAAACGGGCCGGATCGAGATCCGCTCGCGCTCGACGCCGAGACGATGCGGCAGCTCGGCTACCGCACCGTCGACGTGCTCGTCGACTGGCTCCAGCGCGAGTCTCCGCCCCTGAGCCGTGCCTCGCCGGCCGAGATGCGCGAGCGCCTGGGTGGCCCGCCGCCGGAGCAGGCAGAGCCGTTCGACGAGATCCTGGCCGGCCTGGAGCGCAACGTCCTGCCGTTTGGGAGCCGGGACGGCCATCCGAGCTTCTTCGGCTTCGTGCCGTTCGCGGGCACCTGGCCCGGGGCGCTCGGCGACCTGATCGCGAGCGCATGCAACCTCTACGTCGGCTCGTGGCTGGAGTCGGCCGGGGCTAGCCAGGTCGAACTCGAGGTGCTCGGCTGGTTCAAGGACTGGATCGGCTACCCGCAGAGCGCGGCGGGCTCTCTCGTCAGTGGCGGCTCAGCCGGGAACATGACGGCGCTCGCGTGCGCCCGCACGACGCTCGCCGGCCCGATGCGTGACGACCTGGTGCTGTACGTCTCCGACCAGGGCCACTCCTCGATCGCGCGCGCGGCGCGGATCCTCGGCTTCCGGCCGGAGCAGCTTCGGGTGCTCCCGAGCGACACGAGCTTCCGTCTGGCGCCGGAGACACTCAGCGCTGCGATCGCCGCGGACGAGGCCCGGGGACTGCCCCCGTTCTACGTCGCCGCGCAGGGCGGGGCGACGAACACGGGCGCCGTCGACCCGCTCGACGAGCTCGCCGCGATCTGCCGCGAGCACGGTGCCTGGCTGCACGTGGACGCGGCCTACGGCGGCTTCGCCGTGCTCGCCGACCAGGGACTGCTCGCGGGCCTCGCGCGGGCCGACTCGGTCACGCTCGACCCGCACAAGTGGCTCTACCAGCCGTTCGAGTGCGGCTGCGTGCTCGTTCGTGACGGGCAGGCGCTGCGAGAGACATTCGAGATGTTGCCCGAGTACCTCCAGGACTCGCGAGCAGACGTCGACGAGGTCAACTTCGGCGACCTCGGCCTCCAGCTCACCCGCTCGGCGCGCGCGCTCAAGCTCTGGGTCTCGCTGCGCTTCTTCGGGATCGAGGCCTTCCGCGCGGCGATCCGGCGCTCCCTTGACCTGGCGGCGCAAGCGGCGCAGCGTGTCGAGAAGAGCGAGAGGCTGGAGCTCGCAGCTCCGCCCTCACTCGGGATCGTCTGCTTCCGGCGGCGCGACCTGGACGACGTTGCTAACGCGGGCCTTGCCGCGGCGCTAGAGCGGAGCGGCGAAGGCTTCGTCTCGTCGACGCGGCTGCACGGGCGCTTCGCGCTGCGGATGTGCGTGCTGAACCACCAGGGCACGGCGGAGGACGTCGAGCGCGTGCTGGGGTTCCTGGAAACGGCCGAGCCCGAGGCCGAGCAGCCGCGACACGAGCGGCACCCGCCGATCGTCAGCACCTGGCCGGGGCTGCCCGAGGCCGACCTGCCGTCGCTGCGCGCGCTGCCGCTGTTCGCCGGGCTCGAGCCGGACCAGGCCGCCAAGGTCGCCTCCCGGGCTTCCGTGCGAGAGGCCGATGCCGGCGAGGAGGTGATCGAGCAGTGGAGCCTCGGCTCGGAGTTCTTCGTGATCCTCGAGGGAACCGCGTCGGTGACGATCCGCGGCGAGGCGGCGAGAGACCTCGGCGCAGGAGACTTCTTCGGCGAGCTGCGGGCGCTCGGGCTGGGCGGCGGCTACGCCTACCCGCGGCTGGCCTCCGTTCGCGCCAGTTCGCCTCTCCGGCTGCTCGTCTTTCCGGAAGGGAGCCTGCGTGAGCTCGTCGAGCGCTACCCGGCGGTTGCCCAGGTGATTCAGGACGCAGTGGCGGAGCGGCTGCCGCAGTCCTGAGCTCAACGGGCTCGCGCTGCGACAACGGTAGGCGTTTCCTTCCGGTACCGCGGGAGAGAGATACGGCATGCGGCGGCTTTTGTTCTTTGGCTGCCTCGGTGCGGCGATCGCGGCTCTTGGCTTCGCCGCAGGCACCCACGCTCCCGCTGCGAGCCCAGGCGCCTCGACCGCGGCGACGGCCACGGCGCTCACCTCCACGACGATTCCGACGATGACCACCACGACCCCGAGCACCACCACCGTCGTCACGACCGCGGCTCCTCCACCTCCACCTCCACCTCCGCCGCCACCGCCGCCACCACCGCCGGCCACCACGTCGAAGGCGAAGAAGCAGAAGCCGAAGCCTCATCGCACCGTCTCCACCGAGGCGCACGAAACCGCCACGTCCCCCGCCGCCGAGCCTCCACCGCCGCCGCCCCCGCCGCCTGCCACCACCGCGGCGAAGCAGACGCGCCGACCCATCCCGGCGGCCGCCGTCGCTTCCTCGACGGGCGGCTCGTTCCCCGCGTGGGCCATCGCCGGCTTCGGCGTCGCCGCGCTCCTGATCGGTGCCGGCATCAGCGGCCTGATCGTGACCAGGAGCCGCCGCTAGCGGCGGACCAGCGGCAGCCCGAACCAGAACCAGCCGAAGCCGCCGGCGACAAGGGCGGCCGTCAGCGCCGCCCACCAGCCTTTGAAGAGGATGTCGCCGATCAGGAAGACGGCCGCCGTCATCCCGAGCGCGAGAAAGACCATGCCGGCGATTGCCAGCTGGTTCGCGTTGCGCAGGATCTGCTCCTTGTCGCCTTCACGCCAGCGGAGGCGATGGTGAACCGACGGCGCGATCAGCAGGATCGACGAGGCGGCGGTGGCGACGAAGGCGACGAAGAAGACGTCGCGCTGGAGGTCGGTGACGCGGTCCCAGCCGTTGGCGAACGGCACCGCGAGCAGGAACGCGAACAGCACCTGGACACCCGGGAGCGCGACCCGCAGCTCGTTCAGGAGCTCGATCAGCTCGCGGTCGAGGTCGTGCGGCTCCCTGCTGGATGCCAAGGCCGGCGGACGATAGCGCGGCGCGCCCGGTCAGCGACGATGCGCGAGCGACTCGCCGACGGCGCGCTGCACCAGCCACATGCCGGTGAGGAACATGTAGGTGAGCACCGGCAGCGCGACGAGAAAGAGCGCCGCGAGCACCGAGATCGTCGACGGCCGGCCCGGGACCGCGCGCGAGACCGGGCCGAGCAGGGCGCCGACGACCAGCGCCGCACCCAGGTGCACCGACGCCGAGCGGAGGCTCCGCGGCGCGAGCCGCGGCAGACAGACCGCAACCCACACCGCGACCGCGGCGGAGCCCAGCACGAACAGCAGCACGAACGTCTCCTTGCCCATCTCCCTGCGTCGCAGTGTGGTGCAGTTCGGGGGAAAAAGCCACCATCGGAAGGACTGGGCGCGACGAACCGATGGTCTAGCGGAAGAGATCGCGCTCGGGCGGCATCACGAGCTCGCGCGCACTGCCCTCGCCGCTGACGTCGGCGCCGCGGATCACGGCCGCCGGCACGCCGTCCGTCTTACCGAGCACGAGCTCGGCGGCTCCGGCGAGCTCGTCTGCGACCGCGATCACGGTCGCGTGCAGCTCGTAGCCGACCCGGTCGCGAACGCCATGCAGGTCGAGCAGCGGCCGGATCCCCGCGGCGCCGATCGCGACGTCCGTCGTGCCCTGCCGCCAGGCCCGGCCGAAGGAGTCACTGACGATCACGCCGAGCTCGGCACCCGTCAGGTCGCGGAGGCGCTCGCGGAGCCGCGCCGCGGACGCGTCCGGATCGAGCGGGAGGAGCACGACGGACTCGGGCTCGGGCGCGTTCGAGGCGTCGACGCCCGCGGACGCGCAGACGAAGCCGTGCCGCGTCTCCGCGATCACGAGCGGCGGTCGGACGCGAACGAGGCGGACGGCCTCGCGCAGGATCACCTCCAGCTGCCGCGGGTCGCGATCGGCGGCGAGCCCACGCGCCCGCTCCGAAGGCTCGACCTCATGGAGGCGCACGACCCGCGCTTCGGCTTTCGAGACCGCCTTCTGGGCGACCACCAGCACGTCGCCGTCCTCGAGCTCGGCCCGCTCCGCGATCAGCGCGGCGAGGTCGTCGCCCTCGCCGATTTCCGGCAAGCCCTCGACCGGCCGGATCGAGATCACGGCAGGCCGGTGAGCCTGAGGCCGGCGTGCACGCCCAGCTGCTTGTTCACGTTCAGGATCACCGCGGTCATGCCTTCGAGGGCGCGCGAGTTGGCCAGCGGCCCGGCATCGATCGCGCGCCCCCCGACGATCCTCCCCGCAAGGTCGAGCGCGAGCTGCTTGGCGCCCGGGTCGTCGCCGCAGACGAGCGCGTCCTGGTCCGGCGGCTCGGGGCCGGAAAGGTCGATCGCCGAGACCGTCTGCAGGCCCGAGGCGATGGGCGCGCGCAGCAGCTCGGCGAGCGTCTCGGCGAGCGAGCCCTCCTCGAGGCCCGGGACGATGCCGTTGTCGGTGAAGCGAAGGTCGCTCGCCACGCAGAGCACCGGTGTCTCGCCGATCGCGTCCCGCAGCGAGGCGCCGGTCTCGAGCGCGGCGTTCGACTTCGTCGACAGCACGACCAGGTCGACGCCCTGGACGACCTCCTCGTTGGAGCCGCCCTCGACGCCGAGCTCGATCGCTCGTTCCTTCCCGCGTTGGGCCTCCCGCGAGCCGATCCGGACCTCCTCGCCGAGCAGTCGCAGCCGGAGGGCGAGGGCACGGCCGAACGTGCCCGTGCCGCCCACGATCGCAACCTTCACCGCAGCGCTCCGGCGGTCTCGAGCACCGCATCCGCGACGCGGCGCCGCCCGTCGGCGCCGTCCATCAACGTTCGCGTCACCACCGTCCGGACACCTGCCTCCTCGTCCGCGTCGGCCTCGTCGATCACGAGCGCGTCGATCAGTCCCTTGTAACAGTCTGTTACTTGCTCGGGGCCGGTACCGCCGCGGAGCCGCGCGAGGATGCGGTCTGCCGGGCCGCGCACGCTCCGGCCGCCGATGAGCGGGCTGACGGCGACGGCGGGGACGCGGCGGCGCTCGAGCGCCTCGCGGATCGCCGCGACGGCGAGGATCGGCCCGATGCTGAGGAACGGGTTGCTGGGCGCGATCGCGATCAGGTCGCCCCCCTCGAGCGCTTCCAGCACGCCCGGCGCCGGCCGTGCCTCGGCCGCGCCTTCGACGCGGACGCCGTCGACCTCGTCCCGGTGCTGCCGCGCGACGAACCACTCCTGGAACGGGAAGTCGCCCGCCGGGGTCTCGACCCACGTGCGCAGGCGGTCGTCGGTCGCGGGCAGCAGCGTCGGGTCGAGCCCGAACGCACGCCCGAGCCGAGCCGTGACCGCCGAGAGCGGCTCGCCGCGGCGCAGCGCCTCGGTGCGCACGAGGTGCACCCCGAGGTCGCGGTCACCGAGCTGGAACCAGGTCTCGGCGCCCAGCTCCCCCGCGGTCTCGAGCGCGTGCCAGGTCTCGTCCTTCCGGCCCCAGCCCTTGGACTCGTCGATCCGGCCGGTGAGCGTGTAGAGGATCGTGTCGAGGTCGGGCGAGACGTGCAGGCCGAGAACCTCGACGTCGTCGCCGACGTTGCCGACGATCGTCAGCTCGGCGGGATCCAGAGCCTCCGCGAGCGCGAGTGCGAGCCGGGAGCCTCCGAGCCCGCCCGCCAGAACGGTGACTCTCACGGCGCAGGCGCGGAGAGGGAGCCAGCGGTCCTGGCGGCCCGCGCGCGTGATCCTAGAACGCGTAGCGTTGCGGCGGTGCTGGGGCCGAGGCGGCCCTCGAGGCGCTCGAGGTCGTCGAGCGTGTCCACGTCGTCGGCGAGGTTCGGAATCGTCGCGACGGCGACCGGCGCTGACAGGCGCTCGGCGCGAGCGAGGAACCGCTCCGCGCTGCCGGGCCCGTAGACCGGCGCGAAGAGGTGTGGCGCCGCGAGCGCCAGCGCGTTCGTGGTGCCGTCGGCGGCCGGTACGAGCGCGAGGCCTCCCTCTGGCAGCGCACCGAGCAACGTCAGGAGGTCACGCGCCTTCACGCAGGGCAGGTCGGCGTTGACGACGAGGATCGGCACGCGCTCGACGTGCCGCAGCGCCGCCTCGACGGCAGGGCCCTGACCACCGCCTTGGTCTGCCACGATGACCTCGCCGACAGCCTCCGCGGCGGCGAGCACGTCCTGGAGCATCGCCTGGGCGAGCGCCGCCCGAGCCTCGTTCGGAGCCGGCGCGAGGCGCCGCTTTGCCGTCTCCGGGCGGAAGGGAACGACAACGGTCGGCATGCGGTCGAGAGACTATCCGGCAGTGCAGGGGCCACCGCCGGGCAACGCCGAGATCGCCGACCGCCTCGACCAGTTCGCGTCGCTGCTGGAGCTGTCGGACGCGGGGCCGTACACGTCGCGGGCATACCGGCGGGCGGCCGATCTGATCCGCTCGACGCCGGCACCCGTCGCGGACCTCGTCCGTCAGGGACGCGCGAGGGAGCTGCGCGGCGTCGGGCCGGGGATCGAGCGGCGGCTGCGCGAGCTGGTCGAGACGGGCGGCATCGCCGAGCTGCTGGAGCTGGAGCAGGAGGTCTCGCCAGAGCTCGCCGGGGTCGGGCGCTACCTCGGCGTCTCGGTCAGGCGAATGCTCGAGATCGGCCGCGTGCTGGGTGTGCGAACGCTGTCCGAGCTGAGGGAGGCGGCGCAGGAGGGGCGGCTCCAAGACGTGCCCGGGATCGGCCCCGAGACGGAGCGCAAGCTGCTGGCGGCGCTGGCGCAGGAGCCGACGGCCGCAGCCGCGCAACCGCTCCTGCTCAACCGCAGCCGCCCGCTCGTCGAGTCGATCGCGGAGGCGCTGGGCGGCGTCGCAGCGGGAGACCCCCGCCGCTGGCGCGACGCCTCCGAGCGGCTCGTGGTCGTCGTCCCTGCGGCGCGGCCGGGGCCGGTGCTGCGACGGTTCGAGGCGCTCCCGCAGATCGTCGCGGTCGTAGAGCGACGAAACCGGCGAGCGCTGGGCGTGACCGGCGAAGGCGTGCCGGTGGAGCTCGTGGTCGCGCCGCCCTCGCGCCTCGGCACGGAGCTCGTGCGGGCGACCGGCTCGCCCGAGTGGGTCGCAGCGCTCGAGCCGTTGCCCGGCGCACCGGACGAGGAGGGTGTCTTCTCGGCGCTCGGGCTCCCGTTCGTGCCACCGGAGCTGCGCGAGGCCGGGGCGCCAACGGCGACGGAGCTCGTCGAGGTCGCCGACATCCGCGGCGACCTGCACTGCCACTCGACCTGGTCCGACGGCAGGGCCTCGATCTACGAGATGGGCCTCGCTGCGAAGGAACGTGGCTACGAATACCTCGCGATCTGTGACCACACCGTCAGCGTGGGCGCGGTCCAGGGGCTCGATGCGGACGGCGTACGCCGCCAGGCCGAGGAGATCGCGGCCGCGAACGAGCGCTTAGCGCCGTTCCGAGTGCTTCGCGGGACGGAGTGCGACATCCGCCTCGACGGTGTGCTCGACCTGCCCGACCAGCTGCTCTCCGAGCTCGACTGGGTGCAGGCGAGCATCCACGGCGGCCAGCGCGGCTCGCGCGGCGAGCTCACCAAGCGCGTGATGGCGGCCCTGGACTCGCCGTACGTCAGCTGCCTCAGCCATCCGACCGGGCGGCTGATCGGCCGCCGGCCCCCGAACGCGGTCGACCTCGAGGCAGTGCTGGCGCGGCTGGCCGAGCAGGGACGGGCGGTAGAGGTGAACGGGCTGGCCCCGCGGCTCGACCTGCGCGACGAGCACGTCCGCCTCGCGCGGGAGCTCGGGGTGACGATCACGTGCTCGACCGACGCCCACTCGGTGCAAGGCCTCGAGAACATCGTGCTTTCGGTGGCGACCGCGAGGCGCGGAGGCGCGGGTCCCGCCGACGTGCTCAACACGCGGCCGTTGGAGGACGTGCTCGCGCGCCGCTTTGGACGCTCGCATTAGCTCCGCATCAGACGCGGATGCGGAGCACACGGCACCGTGTCGGCGGCGACCGCTCACGCGGGCCGAGCGGCCGCCGCCGATGTGCTCCTAGGCTGCCGGAACCGGCCTCGTCGGCGCCGTCTCGGTCTCGTCTTCCTCGAGCCGCGGGAGCCACTCGAGCCAGCGCGGGAGGTACCAGTTCCAGTCGCCAAGCAGCTTCATGGTCGCCGGCAGGAGGACGCCGCGGACGACCGTGGCGTCGATCAGGATCGCCGCAGCCAGGCCGACGCCGAATTGCTTGTACATCAGCAGCGAGAGCGCCCCGAAGACTGCGAACACGCCGAACATGACGACCGCCGCGCTCGTCACAACGCCCGCCGTGGACTTGATTCCCGCCGAGATTGCCTCGTCCATGTCGGCGCCACCTTGGTACGCCTCCCGAATCCGGCTGACGATGAACACGTGGTAGTCCATCGAGAGCCCGAACAAGATCACGAACAGGAGCATCGGGATGACGGGTGTGATGCCGGATGTGTCGCTGAAACCGAGCAGCCCCCTGCCGAAGCCGTCCTGGAAGACCAGCACGAGCACGCCGTACGCCGCTCCGACGGAGAGCAGATTGAGCACGATCGCCTTGATCGGGATCACGATCGAGCGGAACGCGACCAGCAACAGCCCGAACGCGAACAGGAGGACGAAACCGACCACGATCGGCAGCTTCGCCTTCAGTTGCTCCTGTGAGTCCCTCCACTCGGCCGTAAGCCCGGTGACGCCGGCCTCGGTGTCCGGGAGTGCGCCGACCGTCTCTGGCACGACCGTGTCACGCAACGCCGCAAGCGAAGCCTGCGCGGCGTCGGTTCCCTTGCCCTTGATCGGGACGGTGATGTTCGCAACCGTCGCGTCCGAGTTGGTCTCGACCGTGATCGGCTCGCCAACGCGCCCGGTCGCGAGCGCCTTGCTCTCGAGCTCGCGGATCGCGTTGCGGACGGCAGGCGCGTTCACGTTCTGCGTCTTGACCACAACGTTGGCGGGGAGTGGCGTGCCCGGAAACGCCTGCTGCATGTGGTTGTAGGCCTTGATCACGTCCAGCGACTGCGGGAACGTGTCGGGCCCGGGCTGCACCATCCTGAGCCCGAAGGCCGGGACTGCGAGCGCCACAAGCAACCCACCCGCGACGACGACCGAAAGGACTGGCCGGCGCAGGACGCCATCGACGATCGCCCCCCAGACACGGTCCTCGCCGCCGGCGCCGTGCCGGCGGCCGAGGTGCGGAACGCGGAGACGGTCGACCCGGTCGCCCAGCTTCGAGAGCAGCGCCGGCAGAACCGTCAGCGACCCGAGCACCGCGGCGGCCACGACCAGGATCGTCGCCACGCCGAACGATGCGAATGTGGCGTCGCCCGTCAGGAAGAGCCCCGCCATCGCGACCATCACCGTCAAGCCGGAGATGAGCACAGACCGTCCGGAGGTCGCCGCCGCCGCCTCGAGCGCGGCGCGCTCGCTCCGGCCCGCGGCCCGTTCCTGGCGTTCCCGGCGGAGATAGAACATCGAGTAGTCCACTCCGACCGCGAGCCCGATCAGGAGGACGGTGGCGGGCACCTCCGCCGCGATCGGCAGCAGGTGGCTGGGCAGCGCGACCAGCCCGAGCGCCGCGAACACGGCGGTGAGCGCCAGCAGCAGCGGTATCCCTGCGGCCACGAGCGCGCCGAACGCCACCACGAGGATGATCAGGGTGATCGGGATCGAGAACACGCCCGCGCTCTCGAGATCCTTCGCGGCGGCCTCGTCGACTGCTGTCTGCGCGCTCGCGTCGCCGAACTCTCCGATGAAGAAGCCCGGATGGGCGCGTTGCGCGTCGTCGACGCGATCCAGCACGGGGCCGACCTTGTCGCCGGCCTTGTTCTTGTCTCCTCGGATGTCGAAGTTGACGAGCGCCGTGTGCCCGTCCTTCGAGATCGGGCCCCTATGGAGGTTCTGGACGACCGTCATCTTCGAGACGCGCCCGACGACGTCGTTGACCGCCGCGTCGAAGGCGGGATCGCCCGCCCGAAGCGAGCGGCTTTGAATGACGACCTTCTCAGCGGCAGGCTGCTTGAACCCGTCGTTCAGGATCCGGTCCATGCGGCCCGACTCACCGGGCCCGGCAGTGTAGGGGTCGACGGTCTTCACGCCGATCTGCCCGCCGACGGCGAAGGCGACGATCACGAATGCGAGCCAGCCGAAGGTCGCCGTCTTCCAGTGACTCGCGCTCCAGCGACCCATCCGGGCCGCGAGGTTGGGGGGCTTTGCACGAGACATGCTTCCTCCTTCGTTCGACGCCGCCGAAGCTACGACCCGGGTGTCCGCATGTCGTCGGCGCGGGGTCGGATCGGCACTCGCACCAGCCGACGATTGGGAGTCCTACTCCGGTAGGAGGCAACGGACGAGTGCGTGGAGTAGGTTCACGGCATGAGCCGGATCCATCTCGCGCGCGACTACTGGTTCGACTTGCTGATCGCGGTACTCGCGATCTCGGCGATGCTCGAAGTGGGCCTCACGCAGGGATCGCCGGGCGCGCCGACCTCGACGCTGTGGTTCTGCATCCCTGCGATCGCGGTGCAAGTGACGCCGGTCTTCCTACGCCACCGCTTTCCGTTCGCAGGGCCGTTCGCGTACTGGTTCATAGCGATCGGGATCTCGCTGATCGACTGGCAGCTGATCCCGTATCCGATCAGCCTCTTCGTCATCGGGATGGCAACCGCGTTCCTGCTGGGAAACCTGCGCAACGACGTGCAGGCCGGCCTCGGGCTGGCTGCGGCCGTTTTCGGCTCGGGGACCGTCGTCTACCTGATCCACGACCACACCACCGCCCAGATGATCTTCATCCCGCTCGAATTCGCAGTCAGCTGGCTGGCAGGGTTCGCCGTCCGAGAGCGGGCCGAGCAGGCCGAGTCTGCGGAGATCCGAGCGACCCTGGCCGAGAGAGAGCGGGACGCGGTGGCCCGCGTCGCGGTGGCCGAAGAGCGGACGCGGATCGCGCGTGAGCTCCACGACGTCGTCGCCCACGCCGTGAGCGTGATGGTGCTCCAGGTCGGCGCCGTCCGCCACCGGCTCCCCGCGTCGGAGGACAGCGAGGCGCTGACAGGGGTGGAGGAGGCCGGCCGCACTGCCCTGGCCGAGATGCGGCGCCTGCTGGCCGCGATGCGCAGCGAAGGGGACGGCGACGACGTCACGTTCGCCCCGCAACCCGGGCTCGACGAGCTCGACTCCCTGCTCGAGCAGACAGGCCGCGCAGGCCTTCCGGCCCAGCTGCACGTCGACGGCGATCCCTTCCCCCTGCCGCGCGGAATCGACCTCTCCGCGTATCGAATCGTGCAGGAAGGTCTGACCAACGCCCTGAAGCACGCACGTGCGAACAGCGCCGACGTGACGGTCCGCTACCTGCCCGACGAGCTCCAGCTGGAGGTGCGCGACGACGGCGAGGGCTCCGGCACCGACGGTGTCGGCCACGGGCTGATCGGCGTCCGCGAACGCGTCAAGATCTACGGCGGGGAGATGAGCGCAGGAACCGCCAACGGGCGCGGCTTCGTGCTCGCCGCACGCCTCCCGCTAGCCGCCGAGCGACGATGACGATCCGGGTCCTCGTCGCCGACGACCAGTCGATGGTCCGAGCCGGCTTCCGCTTGCTGCTCTCGAGCCACGACGACATCGAGGTCGTAGCCGAGGCAAGCGACGGGCGGGAGGCCGTCGAGAAGGCGGCTCGGTTCAACCCGTCCGTAGTCCTGATGGACATCCGGATGCCCGAGATGGATGGGCTCCAGGCAACCCGGCAGATCCTCGCCGCGGACGGGAGCGCACGGATTCTCGTCCTGACCACCTTCGACCTCGACGAATACGTGTACGAGGCGCTCCGCGCCGGCGCCAGCGGCTTCGTGCTCAAGGATGACCCGCCCGAACAGTTGCTCGAGGCGATCCGCGTCGTCGCCAATGGAGACGCGCTGCTCTCCCCGGCGATCACGAAGCGGGTGATCAAGCAGTTCTCGCGGATCCCGCAGCCGGCGCCCCCGCCCGGAATCGAGGAGCTGACCGACCGTGAGCTCGACGTCTTCCGCCTGGTTGCCCGCGGCCTCTCGAACGCCGAGATCGGCCGCGAGCTCTACATCAGCGACACCACGGTGAAGACGCACATCACCCACATCCTCCAGAAGCTCGACCTCCGCGACCGAGTGCAGGCGGTCGTGCTCGCCTACCAGTCTGGAATCCTCGAGCATAAGGGCGCCCGCTAAGGGAACCCGCAGGCAAGACCGCCATCTGAAGGCCGAGAGGCTAGACCGAGCCGCCGGCGGCGCTCCCCGGGCCCCGGGTGGCCCACTCGCGCAACTCGAACCAGCGCGTGCCGCGCAGCGCTTCGGCCACCTGCGGCTCCGTGTGCGCTGCGTAGAAGACGTTGTGGTCGAGGTCCGCGCAGATCGCGACCTCATTCAGCGAGACGTCCTCGAGCTTCCCGAGAGCCTCGTGGGGCAGCCTGGCCTCCGCGACCGTGTAGTGCATGAACTGGAGCTCCGGCGCGATCTCCATCAGCAGCGGCCAGTCGGGGCAGGTGCGCGAGCTCACGCGCCGGTCCTTCCGGCTACGGCAGGCCGTTCCTGCTGCGCCCGCCGCACCACTCCCGCGAGGGCGCGGATGAACGCAGGGTCGTCGTTGAGCGACTGGATCCGGGCCAGCTCGAGCCCGAGCTCGTCGGCCTTCTCGCGCGCCTCGATGTCGAGGTCCCAGAGGATCTCGAGGTGGTCGGAGACGAAACCGACCGGCGCGACAAGCACCTTCCGCACGCCTTCGGTGTGGAGGCGATCGAGCTCGTCGAGGATGTCGGGGCCGAGCCACGGCTCGCCGGTCGGGCTCGCGCTCTGGAACGCGAACGACCAGCGCTCGAGGCCAGCCCGCTGTGCGACCAGCCGTGACGTCTCGAGCAGCTGCTCCCGGTAGGGATCGCCGTCCGCCAGGATGCGCTCCGGCAGCGAGTGCGCCGTGAAGACGACCCACGCGTCGGTGCCCCGCACCCGGTCTGCGACGACGTCCAGGAACCCTGGGTCGTCGTGCCAGCTCTCGACCAGGACGAGCTCGGCGCGGTCGGCCAGCGCCGCCTCCAGCCGCTCGCGGTACTCGCCGACCGACATGCGCGAGTAGTGCGGGGCGAGGACGAGCCCGATCACACGCGTTGCGCCACCGGCCAGCGCTGCTCCCACCGCCTCGGCGATCCGCGGCCGCCAGTGCTTCATCCCGACGAAGACGGGGATGCCGAGCTCACGCTCGAGCGCGGAACGCTGCGCCTCGCTCACGTCGTCGAGCGGCGAGCGCCCGCCGATCCGGCGGTAGCGCTCGGCCAGCGCCGCGACCGCCTCGTCCGAGACGGGTCGTCCTCCGCGCACGTCCTCGAGGTAGGGCCGCACGTCCTCCGCCGTCGACGGGCTGCCGTACGCCATCAGCACCACTGCCTCACTCATGCGGGCACCATCGTCGTCTCGTGGACGAGTGAGACGAGCCGCCCGAGCGACTCCGGGTCGGTCTCGGGCAGGACGCCGTGGCCGAGGTTGAAGATGTGCCCTGGCCGGCCCCCGGCGCGGTCCAGCACATCGCGCGCGCCCGCCTCGACGCGCTCCCACGGCCCGAGCAGCACCGCGCCGTCGAGGTTGCCCTGGATCCCGCGGTCGTGGCCGATCCGCTCCCAGGCGGCGTCGAGCGGCACACGCCAGTCGACGCCGATCACGTCGCCTCCCGCCGCCGCGCGCTCCTCGAGCAGGTGCGCGTCGCCGGTCGCGAAGTGGATCGTAGGCACGCCGAGCGAGTCGAGCACGCGTGTGGAGTACGGCGCCGCGAACTCCCGGTAATCGGTGACCGAGAGCGCACCCACCCACGAGTCGAACAGCTGGATCACATCCGCCCCTGCCGCCGCGCAGGCGCCAACGTAGAGCGAAAACGCGTCGGCGAGCTTCTCCATCAGCGCGTGCCAGACCCCGGGCTGCCCGTACATGCACGCCTTCGTGAGCTTGAACTCGCGGGTCGGCCTCCCCTCGATCAGGTAGCCCGCGACCGTGAACGGCCCGCCCGCGAACCCCACGACCGCCTGGTCCTCCCCCAGCGCCTCACGAACGAGCCGCACCGACTCGAGCACCCAGGGCACCGACTCCTCCGGCTGGGGGACGACGAGCCGCTCGACGTCCGCGAGCGACCGCACCGGCGCCGCAACCACGGGCCCGACGTTCTCGACCAGCTCGACGTCGACGCCCATGCCGAGCACCGGGAGCATGATGTCCGCGAACATCACGGCCGCATCCACCCCGTGCCGCCGCACGGGCTGCAGCGTCACCTCGGCGCAGAGCTCGGGTTGCCGGGCGATCTCGAACAGCCCGTACCGCTTCCGCAGCTCGCGGTACTCCGGCAGCGACCGCCCGGCCTGGCGCATGAACCAGACGGGCGTCCGCTCGACCGGCTCGCGCCGGCACGCCCTAACCAGAAGAGGCCGCGACACGAATGAAATCTAGCCCTAGGCTGTCTCAGCGACGCGGTAAGAACGTGATGTGACCCTCGGCGTGAGTGCTCGGGGGACCGTCCGCGATGTGGCGGATCGTGCAGAAACGTCGACAACGGAGCGCGATCGTCTTTGCACCCGCCTCAGTCGCAGCGACCAGGTCCCCTGCACGCACTCGAGCGCGTGAGATATCGCTCGGACGCAGAACGAGAAGGCTGTCCGAGCCCCCGGTAGGCGACCCTGGCGCGCCGAGATCCGCGAGGTAGGCGGTTCCGTGACGCCCAAGCTCACGGGGCACGAAGCCAAGGGCCTCGACGCCGACGTCTGCTCCTGCCGGGAGCCCAGACTCGGCAAGGAGCCGGGTGCGGCCTCTAGGGCCGAAGGCCCAGATGCGGCCGCTGCCTTCGGCGGCGCCAATGAGCCAACCGGCATAGCGCCCGAACGTCTTCGGGGCAACCGCAAGCCCGCCCTCGACGACCGGAGCGCCCGCGGCTACGACACGATCGCGGCCACGGCAGTCGAAGGCGTGCAGATTCGTCTTCCCCGACGCCGTGACAGTCACGAGCAGGCGATAGCCGAACGAACCTACTCGATCGATGGCGATTCCGGACGGGAATGCGCCGGCCGGCAGGCTCGCGAACGGACGGCTGCGGCCGCTGCCGTCCACTCGGAACACCCCGGGTGCCGTTCCCGGCTTGAGCACGAAGACGTCGTCACGGCGGAAGGCGCAGCTGCCACCACGCACGGCGTGACTGGTCCCGAGCGCGAGATACGGCTCGCCGGTGGAGCCCGGGTACCCTCGTGGACCTCGTGCGAACGGAACCGGAGCGGCGCCGCGCCGCAACAGGAACAGTCCGCCGCGAGAGGCAAGAACGAGTCGTCCGTCACGCCGTGGCCCGACCACGTCGACGATCCCGGGAACCTTCACCAGGGGCCGCCATGCGCCGACTGGCGGGGCGGCCGAGGCAACGCCCGCCGCGACGAGCAGCGACAGTCCGCCGGCGGCAACGGCCCACCGCCCCACGCCGCTAGCCCTCGCCGGCCCCGTCGACCCCGGGTAGGTCCCAGGTGCCGCCGAGGCGTATCGGCCCCGATCCCGCCGTGTCCTGCCCGAAGACGCTGAGCTCCAGCGCGTGGTCGGCCCGCGCAAGCTCGGCGTCGCGATCCGCGGTCGTGACGCCGACGTCGACGAAGAACCGCCCCTCGCGCATGGGCAGCCCGGGAAAGTTGAGACGCAGCCGCTCCAGGCGTTCCGAGCGCAGGAGCACTCCCTCGAGCGTCTGCGAGCCGACCGGCCGTCCCTCGGCGTCGCGAATGCCCACGGTCACGCTCGCATCGTCGACCCCGGCCTCCGAATAGAGCCAGACCTCGAGCGCCATCGGCTCCCCCTCCGTGAACCGGTCCCGCGGCGTTCCGTCGACACCCACGGCGCGAACCTCGTGAACACGGCAGCGCTCTCCCCCGGCTCCGTTTTGCCGAGCGGCCGCCGCGGCAGGCTCGCTGACAAGCCGCCGGTGGTAGGCGCGCACGACTTCGCCGGCCGGCCCCGCCTCGAGGACCCGGCCGCGCTCGAGCATGATCGCGCGGTCGCAGAGCCGCTCGACGGCACTCGGATCGTGCGAGACGAAGACGATCGTCCCGCCCGCACGCTTGAAGTCGCCGAGCCGGCCGAAGCACTTCTGCTGGAACGCTTCGTCGCCGACGGCCAGGATCTCGTCGAGCAGCAGCACGTTCGGCTGGATGTGCATGGCGACGGAGAAGCCCAGGCGCATGTACATCCCCGACGAGTACGTGCGCACGGCCACGTCCTTGAAAGCCTCGAGCTCCGCGAAATCGATGATCTCGTCCAGGTGCTCGTCCACGTAGCTGCGTTTGAGCCCGTAGATGGCGGCGTTCAGGTAGACGTTCTCGACTCCGGTGAAATCGGGGTGGAAGCCGGCGCCGATCTCGATGAGGGAGCCCACGCGACCGGCCACCTCGAGCCGGCCGGTGCTCGGCGCAAAGATGCCGGCGATCAGCTTCAGCAGGGTGGACTTGCCGGAGCCGTTCGGGCCGACGATGCCGAACGTCTCGCCGCGGTGAATGTCGAGATCGACGTCCCGCAGCGCCCACAGCTCGCGCGTGCGCGGCAGCTCGCGGCGAAGGATCGTCTCCTTCAGCGAACGGGTCTGCGTCAGGCGGATCTTGAAGACACGCCCCAGCCCGCGAGCTCGGATCTCGCCCGCCTGCACGGCGGCCTCGGCGCTCATCTCAGAGCTCGATCGCGAGCCGGTCCTCGTAGCGCTGGGTCACCCATAACCCGACGAGCGCAAGGAGGGGCCCGACCACGAAGATGTACACGAGGAGCGTGGCCCCCGGGACCACACCCTCGAGGATCACCGCGCGCAAGCCTTCGACATACGGCGTCACCGGGTTCCCGTAGCGGAGCAGGTTGATCAGCCACGGGTGTTGAATCGCCGCAGGGAGCAGCGAGAGGCTGTAGAGGACCGGGGTCAGGAAGAACCACGGGAGGAACAGCACCCCGAGGAGGTGCTCGACGTCGCGGAAGAAGACGTTGCCGATCGCGGCGATCCAGGCGAAGCCGAGCGTGAGACAGAGCAGGGCGGCGAGGATCGGCAGTGCAAGAGCCATCGTGCGCGCGGTCTCCGGGACGATGATCAGGTCGAGCGGGACGAGGACCGCGAGGATGACGATGATCGAAAGCGTCTGGGCGAGTACGACGGCCGTCACCACGAGCTCCCGCGGGAACCAGACCTTCTTGATCAGGTCGGCGTTCGCTATCAGCGAGCCCGTGCCCAACTGCAAGCCCGCCTGGAAGAAGCCCCAGACACCGAGGCCGGCGAGCACGAAGAGTGGGTAGTGGGGGATGGCGCTTACGGCCTTAAGGAGGACCGAGAAGACGAGCGTGTAGACGCCCATCATCGCCAGCGGATAGACGACCGACCAGGCCAGACCGAGCGCCGAGCCCTTGTAGCGGACGCGGATCTCGCGCACGACCATCGTGCGTAGAAGCTCCCCGTAGCCGGTGAGCCAGTCCAGGCGCGGCAGCGATGCTGTCCTTGTCGCGACGTTGACGGCCACGCGGGCAGGATACTCAGCCGTTTCGGCCGTAGAATCGGCCGATTGAGCCTCCCCGCGGAGCGGCTTGGCTCCCCCGGACCTAGTGATGGCGCCGCCGGCCGATCGGAAGCCTGCCGAGAACTGGACGTCGTCGACCGTGGGTCGCGGCCGACTCGCTAGGCGGGACGACCTTGCTTCCGACGACGATCGCGCGTCCGAACTCCGTCGGCCTGCGCTTCGGCCCGGGCGTGAGGATGAACTCCGACGGGACTGCTGTGTGCGGGAAGCCGCAAACCCGCAGCATCGCCTCCACGCATTCGGTGTTCGGTGCCCACCAGTTTGCACCCCCCTCGGGATGCAGCTCGGCGGGCGGGTTCTCGACGAACTCCATTGCCGGCGGGCTCGCGATTCCGCGCCTGCGGTTGTCCCGATCCTCGTTCGAGCTCCGTACCGCGGTCTCGACGACGATCGTGGAAGTCGTGATCCCCGCGACTCGCTCCAAGAAGAGGAACGGGCTCTTCAAGTGGTAGATCAAGCCGAGCGCGAGCGTGACGTCGAACTCGTCGAATGCCTCACCGACGTCGTAGGCACTCATCTGGTGCACGGTAATTCCGCCGAGATCGAGGAGCTGGTTCACGAGCACGGCGTGGTTGAAGAAGTGCTCATGTGCCTCGACCCCCACGACCTGCTCCGCCCCGAGCCGCCGGCAGGCGAAGAGGAAAAACCCGTCGTTGCAGCCGACATCGAGCACCCGCTTCCCCTTCAGGTCGGGCAGGAGCCCTGACACTTCCTCCCACAGGCGCCTCGGGTGGTCCAGTTCCTCTCCCCATGCTGGCTCGGTCTTCGTCGGGACCCCATGCACCTCGATCAAGTGATGCCACGGCCTCACGGAGTCGAAGAGCGTGCGCAACTCGTCGCGCGTGTGCTCCCGAGTGCTCATCCGCGTGTTCGCGTCATGGCGGCGGCTAGTGTAGAGACACGATGTCCGCGCCTCTGTTCGTCCCCTCCGGAGGCGTGAGCTGGTTGCGGACGTAACGTGCGGATCGTCGTCGACGTCACCCCGCTTTCGCGCCCGCGGACCGGGATCGGGAACTACGTCCGCGGGATGCTGGCCGGGCTGGCAGAGGTCGGCGCACGCGAGCACGAACTCGTCGCCTTCGGGCCGACGGGGCCGCGTGGTCGCCGGCGGATCCGCGAGTCGCTCGGCAGCCTCGAGCTCGAGCTGCGCCTGCCGCTGCTGCCGCGGGCCCACTGGTGGCGGACGGCCTGGAGCCGCCTCGGGCGGCCGCCGGTCGAGACCGTGGCCGGGCCCCTCGACGTCTTCCACTTCTCCGATTGGATGTACCCGGCTCAGCGCGGCGGCGTGCGGGCCACGACCATCCACGACCTCGTCCCGCTTCGCTTTCCGGAGCTGGTGCAGCCGCAGACGCGCCGTATGCACGGGCCGAAGTACGAGAACGCCTCCCGCACCTGCGACCGCGTGTTCGTCAACTCGCGCTTCACCGCGGGCGAGGTGGTCGAGCTGCTGGGCGTGCCCGAGGAGCGCATCGTCGTCGCGTACCCCGGGATCGACCCGCGTTTCCGTGCCGAGGGGGAGAAGGCCGATCTCGGCGGGCCGTACGTGCTCACCGTCTCCACGCTCGAGCCGCGGAAGAACCTGCGTGCGCTCGTGGACGCGTTCGCGCTCCTGCGGCGGCGGCATCCCGAGCTGACGCTCGCGATCGCGGGGCTGGAGGGATGGGGAGAGCAGCCTCCCGCGGCAGAAGGCACGCGCCTGCTGGGCTTCGTCTCCGACGACGAGCTGGCCCGCCTCTACCGCGGGGCAGCGGCCTTCGCCTACCCGTCGCTGTTCGAGGGCTTCGGCATCCCGGTGGTGGAGGCCCTGGCGAGCGGTGTTCCGGCGGTCGTCTCCTCGCATCCGTCGCTCGACGAGGCCTGCGCCGGTGCCGCGGTGCGTGCCGACCCTGGTGATGCGGAAGCCTTCGCCGGCGCGCTTGAAGAAGCGCAGGAGGCACCGCGCGGGACCGGCGTCGAGCACGCTGCCAGGTTCACGTGGCGGGCCTGCGGCGGTGCGGTGCTGGCGGGCTACGAGAGCGCTCTGCGAGACTGATCCGCGTGGCTTCGCTGCGCGTGGGGATCGACGTCTCGCCGCTCGCGCTGACGCGGGCCGGCACCGCCCGTCACATCCGCTCGCTGCTCGCAGCGCTCGAGGAGGAAGACGTCGAGCTGCGCCGCTACGCCCTCGGCGGCTCGTCGAAGGCGCTCGTGCCGGTCCGCGACGTCGGCTGGTACCTAGCCGCCCTGCCCGCCCGCGCTCGACACGACTGCCTGCAGGTGCTGCACTGCCCCACGCAGCGTGCCCCCGTGCGCTCGTCGGTGCCGCTGGTGGTCACGCTGCACGACCTTGCGGTGCTGCGCCACCCCGGGACGTTCAACGCCTGGACGAGGACGTACTCACGGCTCACGCTGCCGAGAGTCGTGCGGGGGGCCCGCCGGGTGATCGCGGTCTCGGAGTTCACCAAGCGCGAGGCGCTCGAGCTGCTCGACGTTCCCGAGGAGAAGGTGCGCGTGATCCCGAACGCCGTCGGCGCGCCGTTCGAGCCGGACGGCGCCGCGGCCGAAGGCGACTACGTACTCGCCGTCTCGACGCTGGAGCCGCGCAAGAACCTGGACCGCCTCGTCGAAGGCTTCGGCCGCGCCGGGCTGAACGGGTACCGGCTCCTCGTCACCGGCATGCGCGGCTGGGGAGACGTCGCGGTTTCCGGAACCGGCGTGGAGTGGCTCGGCTTCGTCCCGGACGAGGAGCTGGCGCGGCTGTACCGGGGCGCCCGCTGCGTCGCCTACGTCTCGCGGTACGAGGGGTTCGGGCTGCCGGTGCTGGAGGCGATGGCATGCGGAGCTCCCGTCGTGGCGGGTCGGAACGAGGCCGCAGAGGAGGTCGCGGGTGGCGCCGCGGTACTCGTCGACCCGCTCGACCCAAACGCAATCGCTGCGGGACTAACGGAAGCCCTCGACCGGAGCAAGGAGCTGCGGGCGCGTGGGCTAGAGCGCGCGAAGGCGTTCGCATGGCGCGACGTCGCACACGCGACGGTCAACGTCTACCGGGAAGCGGCCGCGTGAGAGCGTCGAGCAACCATATGCCATGATATGCCGGTGGCGAGACGTCAGACCTTGATCCAGCTCGATGACGCACGCCTTGCGGCCCTCGACGAACGCGCGGCCTCATCTGGACGCTCGCGCTCGGAGCTTGTCCGCGAGGCGATCGACCTCTTGCTCGCAACAGGCGATCCCGCAGCAATCGACGCGGCTATCGTCGCGGGATACGAAGAGCGTCCGGCCGAAAGAACCGATGGGTGGGCGCTCGCCGGGGCACTCGCGGCCATTAGGGCGGAACCCTGGTAGCGCGTGGTGAGGTGTGGTGGGTTGAGCACCCGGACGCCGGTCGGCGTCCTTTCTTGGTTCTTACACGGCAGGCAGCCATACCAGTGCTGAATTCGGTGCTCGGCGTCCCGGCGACACGGACGATCCGTCAAATCCCGACTGAGGTCGTTCTTGACCGAGCGGACGGCATGCCCGAGGAGTGCGCTCTCTCGCTCGACAACGTGACGACAGTCCCGAAGGAGTTGTTCCGCGACCGGATCACGCGGTTGTCGATCGGGAGGATGAGCGAGATCTGCCGCGCGCTTTCGCTGGCCTCGGGTTGCGCCTAGGAGGACAGAGGCATCGCTGAGCCGCTTGTCGTCCTCGACGCCGACGTGCTGGGCCGGCAGCGCACCGGCGACGAGACCTACATGGCCGGGCTCCTGCGCGAGCTCGCCGTCGCGCCACACGACGACCTTCGGCTCGGCGCGATCACCCGCCGGCCGGACCTCGTTCCCGACGGGATCGAGCCGATCGAGCTGCCCGCCAGGAGCCAGACGCTGCGCATGGCGCTCGGCGTCCCGCGCCTGCTCAGGCGCCTCCGCCCCGCCCTCGCGCACTTCCAGCACTCGCTCCCGCTCGCTTGCCCCTGCCCGGCCGTCGTGACCGTCCACGACCTCTCGTTCGAGCGCGACCGCTCGCTGATGCCGCTCCGAGACCGCCTGATCTTCCGCACCGTCGTCCCCCGCTCCGTCCGCCGCGCCGCACGCGTCCTCGCCGTCTCCGAGCTGACCAAGCGCGACCTGATCGAGCTCTACCGCGTGCCGGAGGAGAAGATCGTCGTCACGCCCAACGGCGTCGATCCGGCGTTCAGGCCCGACGGGCCGCACCCGAACGGCGAGCCCTATGCGCTCTTCGTGGGCGCGCTCCAGGCGCGCAAGGATGCGGCGACCGCGATCGAGGCCCTCGCGCTCGTCGGCGAGCAAGCGCCGCGCCTGATCCTCGTCGGCCCCGACAAGGGCGGCCGGGCCGATGCCGAGAGCACCGCCCGACGCCTTGGCCTTGGTGACCGGGTCGAGCTCCGAGGCCACGTGCCCCAGGACGAGCTCGCGGCGCTCTACCGCGGGGCGGCCTGCCTCGTCTTCCCCTCGCGCTACGAGGGGTTCGGCTTGCCCGTGCTCGAGGCGATGGCTTCGGGGACGCCGGTGGTGGCGACGACCGCCGGTGCGCTCCCCGAGATCGCGGGCGACGCGGCGATCCTCGTCGACCAGCGCAACCCGGTCGCGCTCGCGGGCGGGATCGAGCGCGCGATTGCCGACCGGGAGCGCCTCCGCGCCGCCGGACTCGAGCGCGCCGGCCGCTACTCCTGGGCCGAGACCGCCCGGCGCACGCTCGAGGTCTACCGGGAGCTGGTGAGGCCTGGGAAGGGGTCGACCGCCTTGGACTAGTGCCGTCTGCCGACGTCAGAGGCCGAGAACGAGCGTTAGAGCCTCGTCGACGGAGCGGAGCTCGTCCGCTTCGAGGCGCCCAGCGGAGGGACCGAGGCGTTGCGGATCGACCACGGTCGTT
>JBKPAM010000015.1:0-7142 GCA_046726435.1 Actinomycetota bacterium | reverse complement strand
AGGATGGGGCCCTGAAGAAGATGGGGCTGGTGGTCGCTGTTCCAGATCACCTGGAGCGAAGATGACCGAGAGGCTCGCTCGGGCGAGTGGTCGGCGCCCTTGGGTCGTTGTCGGCCTCTGGCTGATCGTCATCCTCACCGCGTTCGTCCTCGTGGCGATGTTCCTCGCGTTCGAGGGCGAGGCCGAAATCACGAGGACGACCGAGTCGAAGCAGGCCGACCGAATCCTCGCGAAGGGCTTTCCGCAGGAGGCCGCAACCGGCCAGGGGATCACCGAGGTCGTCGTCGTGCGGGCCGAGGACGGCGAGGTTCGGGAGGCTGCGACGCGTTCGCGGATAGCTGCGCTCGCCGATGCGCTCCGTGCGGCGGGTGCGACAAGGGTCGTCACCTACGGCGAGGAGCGACGCCTCGTCTCGCAGGACGGGGACGCGACGGTCCTCCTCGTGAGCCTCGGTCGCGACGGGGAGGGAGATGTGGATCGAGTCGTCGCCGCCGTGGAGCGTCTCGACGACGAACCCGGATATCGAGCGGCAGTTACCGGCCAATGGACGTCGGACGCCGACGAGGACGCCGCGTCGCTCGAGGATCTGAAGAAGGGCGAGCTTTTTTTCGGCGCTCCGCTTGCGCTCGTCGTCCTCCTGCTCGTCTTCGGCGCCGTGGTCGCGGGCCTCGTTCCGCTCATGCTCGCGATCTCCTCGATCGTCGTCGCGCTCGCGCTCGTGGCGCTCCTGGCGCAGGCGTACGACCTCTCCGTCTTCACTCAGAACATGCTGATCGGTATGGGTCTCGCCCTCGGGATCGACTACTCCCTCTTCACCCTCTCCCGCTATCGGGAGGAGCGGGTGCAAGGGCGAGAGAAGCTGGACGCGATCGCCACCGCCGGCGCCACGGCCGGCCGTGCCGTCCTCTTCAGCGGGATCGCCTTCGTGCTCGCGATGCTCGGGCTTCTCCTCGTCCCTAGCACGATCTTCCGCAGCCTGGCCGCCGGGGCGATCCTCGTCGGGATCGTCTCGGTCATCGCGGCCCTGACGCTGCTTCCCGCCGTCCTCGCATTGCTCGGCGACCGCGTGAATGCGCTTCGCATACCCTTCTTCGGACGCGCGGCGGAGCAGGCGGGCCGGGAGGGTCGCTTCTGGGGCGCGATCGTCGGCCGGGTTTTGCGCCGCCCCGTCACCAGCCTTGTGCTTGCCGCAGGCCTACTGCTCGCGCTCGCCGCTCCTCTGCTCGCGCTCGACACGGGCACCTCAGGAGCTGCGACGCTGCCCGACCGCTTCGAGTCGAAGCAGGGCTACCTCCTCCTCCGCGAGGAGTTTCCAAAAGAGTCGACCGAGACGGTCGAGATCGCGGTCGCCGGAGACGTCCGAGTGCCCGGCGTCGAAGGCGCGCTGACCCGGCTCGAGCAAGAGATCACGCGCCGTCCGATCTTCGGCGAACCGGTCGTCGACGCGAACGAAGCGGGCAACGTCGCCCGCATTACCGTTCCGATCGCGGGGAATCCAGACGGCGAGCGCGCGATCGCGGCCGTCCGCGAGCTGCGCAGCGAGGCCGTCCCGCGTGCCTTTGCCGGCGTGGATGCGCAGGTGTTTGTGGGCGGCGACACGGCTGAGGAGCTCGACTACCACGACACCGTCAACTTCTGGCTCCCGCTCGTGTTCGTGTTCGTGCTCGGACTGAGCTTCGTCTTGCTCACGATCGCATTCCGCTCCATCGTCGTCGCTGCGAAGGCGATCGTCATGAACCTGCTGTCGGTCGGAGCGGCGTACGGACTCCTCGTCCTCGTCTTCCAAAATGGCGTCGGCAACGAGCTCCTCGGACTCCGTAAGGCGGAGACGATTGACGCCTGGGTACCGCTCTTCCTCTTCGCAGTCCTCTTCGGGCTGTCGATGGACTACCAGGTCTTCCTGCTCAGCCGGATTCGCGAGCGCTACAGCCGCACGCGGGACAACGACACCGCTGTCTCTTTCGGCATCGGCTCGACCGCACGCCTCATTACCGGCGCCGCACTCATCATCATCGCCGTTTTTTGGGGCTTTGCGATGGGGGACACGATTGCCTTCCAGCAGATGGGCTTCGGTGTCGCCGTCGCACTCCTGATCGACGCCACGATCGTCCGCTCCGTCCTCGTCCCGGCAGCGATGAAGCTCCTGGGCGACCGCAACTGGTACCTGCCTTCGTGGCTCACCTGGATCCCTGATGTACATGTCGAGGGCGCCGAGCCGCCATCGACGTCCACACTGGGGCCGATCGCCGCAGGAGGCCGGCACGGATGACACCCGCGCCGATGAACGCGGCCCTGGAGGAGGCTCGGCGGCACGTTCGCCGCAAGCGGATCTTCTTCATGGTTCTGGGGATCTGGATTGCTCTCAGCCTGATGTGGTTCGCCATCGACATGACCGACGACAGCAGCTCCGTCTGGTTCTACTGGCCGATGCTGGGCACGGGCATCGGCGTGGCGATTACCGGAATCGTGCTGCTCGGGATCGGCGGGCTCTTCGGCGCAGATTGGGAACGCCGGGAGATCGAGAAGTACCTCCGACGCAGAGGGGGAAGCCCGCCGGCGAGCCGGCGCTACTGACTCGAGCTGCCAGCAGTTCGCGAGAGGCCATCCCTGACGGTCGGCTGGGAGGTCAGGGCGAGGAGAACGTCGTTGAGGTAGGCCCGTTTGGCTGCTTGTGCTCGCGGCAGCAGTTGCGGAGTAGCGTGGACGAGCTGTGCGTGCCCGAGGTAGGCGCTGTAGGCGAGGAGCGCCCGTCGCCTGGCCTGGGCGCGTGAGAAGCCGAGCCGCTGGAAGAGCTGGGCGACGAACTCGATGCGCCGGCGGGTGACGCGGTCGAGCACCGGCTGCACCGTCGGATGGTCAGCGGTTGCGAGGAGGGCGAGCTCGATCCGGTCGCGTGCGGCCAGCGCTGTGACACGCCTGAAGAGGAGGCGAAGCTGCTGGAGCGGCTCGTCCGACGAGCCCTCGATCTCCGCGATCACAGCGGTGGTGTGCGATTGCTCCCATTCAGAGAGCGCAGCCTCGACGAGCGCCTCCCGGTTGGCGAAGTGCCAGTAGAAGCTGCCCTTCGTTGCGCCGAGTTGCCTGGCGAGCGGCACCACCGCTACGGCCGCGAGTCCTCCCTCGGCGATCGCCTCGAGTGCCGCCTGGACCCAGACCTGCCGGCTGAGCCGCGTCCGCTTTTGCACAACCATTGACCATACCCTAGCGTATGGTCTACCATACCCCTAGGTATGGAAGTGGCAAGTACCGACCATGCGGACGTGGCGGTGATCGGGGCGGGCTCGTCCGGACTTGCGGTGCTAAAGGCGCTGCGCGAGCATGATTTCGCAGTCGACTGCTTCGAACGCGGCGCCGATGTCGGCGGGCTCTGGCGCTACGAGAACGACAGTGGCCTCTCGGGGGCGTACGCGTCGCTGCACACGAACGCGTCGAGGCTGCGCATGCAGTACCCGAGCTTCCCGATGCCCGGGTCGTACGGCGACTTCCCGCACCACACTGAGATGGCCGCCTACCTCGACGCGTATGCGGAGGCGTACGGGCTGCGTGAGCTGATCCAGTTCAGCACCATCGTGGAAAGGCTTGAACCCTCCTCAGACGGCGGGTGGTGGATCACCCTCAACGACGGCTCGAGCCACAGCTATGGCGCTGTCGCCGTCGCGACCGGAATCTTCTGGAGACCCAGGCTGCCGACCTATCCGGGCGGCTTCGACGGAGAGGTGAGCCACGCCCACCATTACCGGGTTCCCGACCGGTTCGGCGGTCGCCGCGTGCTGGTCGTGGGTACGGGGCCGTCGGCGGGCGAGATCGCGGTCGAAGTATCGACGGTCGCGCAGCGGACGTTCATGTCCGTGCGGCGCGGGGCGTACGTGATTCCACGTTGGCTCGGCGGCATGCCGTTCGACGCGGGGGACGTGGAACCGCTCAACCGGCTGCCGTGGCGGCTGCTGAACCGCATCTACCGCCGGCGCGTCACGCGAGAGATCGGACCGGCTCCGGCGTCGTGGCCACTGCCTGCCCACCGCTTCCTGGAAGGCATCCCAATCGTCTCCTCCGACCTCTTCCCCGCGGTGCGGCGCGGCGAGGTCCTTGTCAAGCCCGCGATCGAGCGGCTCAGCGGCGGCCGCGTGCGCTTCGTCGACGGATCCGAGGAGCGGGTCGACAGCATCGTCTACGCCACCGGCTACCGGGTTAGCCTCCCATTTCTGTCCTCCTCGCTGCTGGCGGCCAGCGGTCGCGACTTTCCGCTGTACCGGCGGATCGCTCCACCCGAGGTGGGCGGGCTGTACTTCGCCGGATTCGTCGATACGCCGGGAGGGCTGCTCCCGGTGGTGGAAACTCAAGGGGATTGGATCGCCACCGTGCTCACCGGCCGGATGCGCCTCCCGCCGCCCGCACAGATGCGGCGCGCGATCAAGCGAGCCGAGCGGCGCACGCGGCAGCGTTTCCCGGACGAGAGCCCCCACAGCATCCGCTGCGATCCGCACGCCTACCGGCGCCTGCTGAAATCGGACCTGCGGCGCGCTCGGCGGAGGTGTGGCGCGCAGCGACAACCTCGGCGGCAGGAAGCGTGCGACTCGGGTGCGCTGCTGGAGACCAGCCGGGGACGATTGCCCACGACCCGGGGCCAGCACCCTAGCGTGGCCGATCTAATGAAAGAGCCGATCAATCTCGCGCAGAAGCTCGCGCTCTTCGACGAGCGTTACTCGCCGCGCATCGTGGCGACGATGAACGACTACAAGATCGAGGTGGTGAAGGTCGAGGGCGAATTCGTCTGGCACAGCCATCCGGACACCGACGACTTCTTCCTCGTGCTCGAGGGCGAGCTCGAGATCGAACTCCGCGACCGCACGGTGCGGGTAGGTAAGGGCGAGTTGTTCGTCGTGCCACGTGGCGTCGAGCATCGTCCCCGCGCACGCGAGGAGGCGCACATCCTCTTGATCGAACCGCAAGGGACAGCGAACACTGGCGATGCAGTCGATAGCGAGTTAACTGCGGTCGAACGGACGATCTAGCTTCGGGGCCGTCGGCCGCCGCTCGAGGGTGCAGGGAGTTATTTTGCGCCGGGCGTTCCGTGCAACCGAATCAAGATTCCTCATCTCCAAACATCACCGCGGCGGCGGCTCTGACCTCCTCAGCGGGAACGTCTCGGACGTGTTGCGCGAGCGCCCACCTGTGGCCGAAGGGATCGACGATCTCGCCATGGCGGTCGCCCCAGAACATGTTCTGGAGCGGCTGGACGACCTCGGCGCCTGCCTGCACGGCCCGCTCCCAGAGCGCCTCGACGTCGTCGGTGTGGATGCTGAGCGTGCTATAGACGCCGCCAACGGTGAGCGGCGACACGACGCCCATGTCGGGGAACTCGTCGGCGATCATCACGGTGGAGTCGCCGAAGCGGAGCTCGATCTGCATGAACCTGCCGTCCGGGACGGGCACGCGCCCTCGCTCCTCGGCGCCGAGCGCCTGCACGTACCAGTTTGCCGCGTGGTCAGCGCCGCCGACGACGAGGTGAACCGTGATCGTGTGCCGGGCTGTCGAACCGTCGGTTAGTTCAGTCATCGCTTCCTCCTTCGTTCCCAATAAACGGGGTGAGTCGGGTTCAGCAGCACGAGGCCGTGGACGCGCTCCGGTGCCAGCGCGCGCCAGCGCTGGAGCGACCGCGGCCCGATGTCCTGGCCGACCATAATGACGTGGCCGAGAGCAAGCGAATCGACCAGCTCGAGCCCCCCGTAAGGGACTCCTCTCCCGCGGTCTCCACGGGATCGCCACGAATCGCCTCGGAGTCGCCGAAACCGAAGAAGTCTGGCGCGACGGCGTGACCGAGGCCGGCGACGCGAGGCAGGACGTGGTGGTCTCGAACCAGAAGCCCGGTCATCCGTTCAAATCCCGCGGCGTCTCCCGTACGGCGACCCCACCGAGTGGGCTCGGCTGACGACGTGAAAGACCGACCGACGCGTGGGCCAAGTCGCCGTAACGGGCGCTGCGCTCCATGGCGTGATCCCCTGCGTGTCGGTCGCCAACGGCCGGGCTTTTGCGGTTGTTCTCCGGTCCGGGTCACCGTGCAGCGTTTGGGTTGCCGACGCTCCGCGCGGGAGCGTCTTCGGCCGAGGCTTCTCCCATGCCTCGGCCCGCCGAGGGCGGGGTTCAACGATGACCGGAGGAGGCCTGAGGTGACCGAACAGATGACCCTGCAGCTGTCGGCGGCAACTCCTAGCCAGCACGACGCGCCGTGTCGGCCAACCGACAGGCAGGCGAAGCTGAGCATCGGATCCAGCCGACTGCGTTCGGCCTGAGTTTGCTCAGCCAAACTTGCGCTTGTAGGAGAGCTCGAGCTCCTGTCACTGCCTAAGCGAGGGGGCCACGGTCTAGCCTCCTGGAGGTTCGGCCCCGAGGTAGAAGGAGCATCGACCTCGCAGGGCCGCCCTTACGCGATCTTCCGCCGAGCGCTCGAGCGCGGAACCTGCTCGTCGCCGAGGCGACGGCGAACGAGCCCGAGCGGGTCAGTGAGGCTGAGCGGGGTAGCTCCGTACAGGGCCGCTGCTTAGTGAGTTGACATCTCGTTGCGCTCATACGAGTCTGTCCGAGACAGAGTCAAAGCTGCGGGGCCAGGCTTGCGGCTCGGCTCCAATCCCTCGGGGGAGAGGGAGGCAACGATGAAGTTTCCACTTCGCGGACGAGTTCCTCTCGTCGCGGTCCTCGCCATAGTCCTCGCTGCGCTGGCGGCGCTTCCAGCCGGGGCGACGGTACCCGGTGCGAACGGGAAGATCGTCTTCGGCCAGGTCTTTCCGAACTACGGCGTCACAATCGACCCCGATGGCTCGGACCCCCACCAGGTCGGACCCGTCGGGACCACCACCTGCACTACCTGGTCGCCAGACAGCAGCAAAGTTCTCTGCAACCTCTGGAGCGAGGAGGGGGTCGAGCCGTTCACCGTCCAGCCGGCCACCGCCAACCCGGATGGGTCCGGCTTCACCCTTCTCAACCCGAACCTGCCGCTCGATCTCTTTTGCCTGAACTGGTCGCCCGATGGCAGTCGGCTTCTGTGCCACAGCGAGGGGATTGCGAACCCGGCTGACGCCGGGCTCTACACGGTGCGGTCGTCCGACGCGGGCGACCTCGTCCGGGTCAGCACCACCCCTCCCGGC